>JASHSD010000341.1 GCA_030036985.1 Bryobacteraceae bacterium | reverse complement strand
GATGCGATGCCCTCAAACATCTACACTGCCAGGTTTTTCAACTAATATCCAGGTCTAAAACAAAGATTCTTTGAGATTTCCGCAACGCGACATTTGCCGGTCACCTGAACTGTTACGACCAAAGGCTGTTTTGGAGAGGAGGGGCGGTAATTTGGTCAGATGAGGTTGCGGAACAAAACGATGTTCATGAGTTTATGGCGTCATGGGAGCGCTTCCTCATCTCGTCCTGCCCAGAAACAGAATCTGTCGACAAAGGGCCTTCTCATCATTATCGGCGTGGCGCTGATTGCGCTCGCTCGCGAGTCCGTCAGTCCGGAGGTGACCGTTCAAGCACAGTCCACAACCCCGGGTGTGGGGGCAACGGTTCTTCGTTTCGATGTCGTCTCGATCCGGGAAAACACCTTGGGAGCCGCGGGTGGCGACGGAAGGATGTTGCTGAGAGACGGGTTTCTTGAAGTCAATAACCTGCTCCTGAAATCGCTGATCACGAGTGCTTATGGAGTGCATGAGGGATTGATCTTTGGGTTACCCGGATGGGCGGAAGAAGCTCACTATGATATTCGGAACAAGGTGACTGATGCCGATCCGACCGCGATGACCCGTGAACAGCGGCGGGCGTTGATGGCGGCGATGCTCGAAGATCGGTTTCAACCAAGAGTCCACCCTGTCACGAGGGAACTACCCGTGTATGACCTCATAGTGACGAAGGGCGGCCCGAGGTTCAGCGAGAGCACTCGTGAGCAGCATCTGGAGATAGCTAAATCAGAGTTCACTGGAACCGCCGTTCCCATTGTGGCGTTATCGTCCTTTCTGGAAGAACTCGTGGGACGCAGTCTGGTCGATAAGACGGGGCTGAATGGCCTATACGACTTTCATCTGCAGTGGCAGGCGGATTTGGGCGGAGTGGACCGCGATAGTTTTCCATCTATTTTCACAGCACTTCAGGAGCAACTGGGATTGAAGCTTCAGCCGAACAAGTGCCCCGTGAAGACGCTGTTCGTCGATCACGTAGAGCGGCCCTCGGAGAACTGATATGGTCGGAGGCGAAACGCCGGAGCGAACTTCCTTTATCACCGAGATCGCCGGTATTGATCCCGATCAGCGAAAGTTCGACCGCGCGTAATGCCGTCGTGCCTTGCCTGAAGTATCTGTGCCACGACGTACTGTGCCCGTTTGCATCGCGGTTGCGGCGCCGCGGATACTTGTGGCCCGGAGGTGCGAATTATTTTGGAATGCGTCGTTACGCAGGGAGCCCCCGGCGTCCGCCTGCGGGAGTTACGAAGCAGCGACAGTCGATTCGGCGGCTGACGCGAATGCCATAGAATCGATAACGACAAGAGCGCCTGTATCCCGCGAATCTGCGCGGTCACCTGCAAAGAGAAAAGGGTCGCCGGCATCCGCACCGGCTTGACATATGCCGATTCGGTTCTTAATAACCTGGTGACTGCCATACCGGGCCATGAGGCGGCTGTCTTCGGGACCGGGCTTCGCAAATTGATCGGCTTATCCGGCATGCATGGACCCAGAGTCTCCGTTCCGCGGGATGGGTATGAACGCGGAATAATCGAGCAGTTGCAGGCATCCGCTCCGGTAGACGCGGTTTATCGCGCCGTACAGAATCACACGATCCTAAGGCTCCCCCGGACTTACGAAGGCTTTCTACCCGGACTGGGCAACCACCCCGACGCAACTTTCGCTATTACCGGCGTCGATTTGAGAGCGCGAACGGCGTTACGAAGAAACGCCGAGGTTTTCCGAGTTCGAGCGAGCTGCGCAGGAGTTTCTCCAAAGGAATGTGACAGGGGCCAGCCGACGGGGGCTGGCACGCGCGTTTGCTGTTCTTTCCGCGGTCGACCACCCAATCCTCACCGGGCTGCGTACGAAGTCAGGCGCGTGGCCGGCGCTCCTCGGCGGCTGGTACGCCAGCGCCGGTCCCGTCGTTTTTATTCAAATGAATAACAAGCGCGACTACCCCGACAGCTCACTGGCTCTTGTGCTTCGTTCTTATCTGATCGAGAAGACAATCGAGAAGGGCGCTTCGGGGCTGATCTTCCGGGCCGGCCTTGGAGGCCCTCTTGGCAAGTATGCAGTTTCTCTTCCTACGATTACAGCTTATCTGGACAAGTCCGATAAGGCCTGGCGCCTGATTCGGGATACCGTTGGAAAGGTTTCCGCATCCTGCCTCAATCGCGTTTTCCTTTGATGGACTGAGTTATTCCACCAGGGAGCAGCAATTATCCTACTCAGCAGGTACGTGGTTCTTCACGTATTGACCGATCCATGCCGGAGGATCGGGTTCCCCGCGTCCATTCACCTTTACATGAAGCTCCTGCGCCCAGCGGTACCCCCACATCATACCGAACTTCGTGATATAAGTCTCCGGAACGGCGTACGCGGAGTCTTTCACGGCTTCGTTCAATGTGACGAACTTATACCCACGCTTCGCGAAAAGCGAGAGCAACTCTTTGATCGTATTCGCGTTCAGCGGGTTGTCGTGCAGCAGCATGATCTCCGGCGGCTCATAACCGAAAACTGTTTTGTCCAGCGCGGCGTACCAATCGATCTCCGCGGCGGAATAGGCGATGTAGTCGGCGCGAACTTTCGCCGCCGCCTGATTGTCATGGCGCGCGAGGGCGAGCGCGTACGTCCGGTTGAACTCATAGTCGCTGGTATCGATGGTGCACGGGGCCAGCCGATAACCGTGAGCGGACATGAAGCCCGCAATGGCGTCATGCTTCTCCTTTGTGTCGCCCGTGTGGTTGTAGGGAAAGCGAAGAAATTGCGGCCGGCGAGAGATGCGCTCTAACAGAGGCGCGAAGGCGGCTTCGCCGCGTGTGATCTCCTGCTCGATTTGTTCCACCGAGAGATCGTTCACGTCGGGATGGGAGTACATGTGGTTTCCAAGATCGAAACCAGGCCGAATCCATTGCTTCAGGATCTTTGTGCTCGCCGGCAGACCGAGTTGTTCGGCGTGTTGCCCGATGACGAATCCTGTGGCCGGCACGTGGTGATGCGCGAGGGCCCCCAAAATGGTCTCGGTCACCTGCATGGCGTTCTTCGCGTCGGCAGGAGTCAGTGGAGTTTGAAAGCCGGACACAAACGGAAGATCGTCCACGGTCATCGCCACTGTGTGCGTCCGGGCTCTTACGATGCAGGGGAGAATTAGCACGCCTAACGCCGTTATTGCACGTGCTTTTCGCGCAGGCATGACAATAAATAGCGTGGCTCCCGATGGTCGGCGGCCGGCGTGGCCGGAAACGCTTGTGACAGCGCGGTTGGAAGGCCGCGCACGGATAATCAGAGACCTTGCGCGTGAGAAACGCCGGCGGTGCAAGTTTCTTCGAAACCCGTGCCGGCAGATTCCTCACTTTCCCGCCACATACCGCCGCCATCCGGTTGCGGCCGTCCCTACAGCATGCGTGTCCGCGAAGCCTTTAATTCAGCCGGCGCCGGAGATCCCGCAGACTTGTGTCTCTGTCTTAGATCGATAAGATCCGATCGAAGAAGGAGTGATACCGCCTGACCGCCTGGCGCATATCCTCAGTCGATATTTCGCCCCCGCGGGACCACGTTCCTTCAAGGTTCGACTTCTCGTTGGCAAAAATTTCCGCTAGGCGCTGAATCGCGGTTGCGACCAGCCGGTCTGCCTGTTCGACGCTTGCATGGGGGTCGTCCACAAATTCCCCCTGAATATGTTGCCAGCTTGCTCTCAGATCGGCGGCCTCATGTTCATCGAAGAGGGGCGCGTGGCCGGTCTGTTCGGACTGGACTGCGTCTTCCATCTTCTGCTTGTTGTTTTCCACCAGTTCCGCTGTTGTCATCTTCTTGCTCCTGTCACCTCTCCAACCTGACGACCCAACAAATCTTCGAATAACGCGCGATAGTGCTTCATGGCGAGACGCAAATCTTCGGTGGAAGCGGCATTGCGCCCATCGCGGACGGCAATGTCGTGCGCTGCGCGGTAATGCTCAACGACCAGCGGATGGTCCACTGAAAGGTCCGCGGCCCGATCGTCGAATTCGCCGCCGATCGGATACCCTCGCGCTTTCATCGTTCGATGAACAAGACGATCGGCGTCGGCAACCGCACCTCGCGGGTCATCCACAAATTTTTCCTGCGTGGAGCGCCACTCGCGCGCAAACTGCTCGCTCTCCTGATCGGAGAGGCGGCGGATGCTGAAGTTGCTGACGCGCTTTTCCCGGTGTTCCAATTCGCGCTCGGCTCTTACGGTGCTGCCTTGTTCCCGGACCACTCTGTCGTATTCGGGGCCGAACCGCGATCTGAGCTTTTTTGTACGCGTTCTGAGACTGACGATGATGGCGAGGGCGATTGCGAGAATGGCGATAATCACAAGCGCCCAGTTCAATGGTGTCATTTTCACCCTCCGCCGGCTAAGAGGCAAGTCACGGGCCAGGCCGGGCGAACGGCAGATTGAGATTCATGGGCTCCGCGGATCGCGGCCCGCGAACGCATCTTTTCGCTCGGCGGGACTGCTGAGAGACTGGTGGTCAGCCCGCATACAAACGGAAGGTCATCCGATGTAATCGCAACTAAGGACGTGGCGCCGAATAACCAATCCGTTTGCGAAAAACCGCTTGCTTGCGCGTGCGGCTCGGAATGGGCTTCTGAGCCACGGCCGCAAGGGAGCGCCAAGTGGGCCGGAAACGCCGGAATGTTATGTTTGGGTTGGAATCATGGCGACTGCAATCGATAAATCACGCCTCGTGGGCGAAGACGTCGCGGCCGAAGAACTGCTCAGGCGGGCCAGGGACTTGCGTCCGCTGGTGGAGCAGCAGGCCGCCGAGACTGAACGGCTGACTCACATTTCCGAGGAAGTTCACGAGCGCTTCGAGCAGGCGGGCTTCTACCGGATGCTTATGCCGAAACGTTACGGCGGCCTGGAGACGGACCTGCCGACGTACATAAGAGTTTGGATGGAGATCGCGCGCGGCGACATGTCCGCGGCCTGGTGCGGGAGCCTTGCGGCGAACCACTCGCTGCAGCTTGGCTCGTGGTGGCCGGAGCGGGCGCAGGACGAAATCTTCGGCGAGAAGGGCGAGTTCAAGGCGGCATCGGTCGCCGCGCCGCTTTCCGGCTTCGCCCGCCGCGTAAACAGCGGCTGGGAACTGAACGGCAAGGTCTCGTATTGCTCGGGCATCCCGTACTCGACGCATTACATCGGTCAGGCGCTCCCCGAGCCCGTCGAAAAA
>JASHSD010000340.1 GCA_030036985.1 Bryobacteraceae bacterium | reverse complement strand
CCGATGGCATGGCGAAGACCCTTGAAGCCATGAAAGACTTCGACGCCGGCCTGATCTGGGTGAACCTTGTCGATTTTGATCAGCAGTACGGGCATCGGAACGATGTGGAAGGCTACGCCGGCGCGATCGAGGAATTCGACCGCTGGCTGCCGTCCTTCCACCGCGCCTTGCGCCCCGACGATCTCGCCATTCTCACCGCCGACCACGGCTGCGACCCGACCACCGCATCTACCGACCACAGCCGCGAATATACGCCCCTGCTGGCGTTCGGACCGAAGGCCCGGGCCGGAGTCGATCTCGGTCTGCGCGCGACGCTCAGCGACATCGGCCAAACGGTCGCGCAAAATTTCGGCGCGTCGATCGACAAAGGGACAAGCTTCTTAAACGACATCGTATGAGAAAACCAATTCTCGCCGGCAATTGGAAGATGTACAAGACGCCGGCGGATACCCAGGCCTTCTTCGAGGCTTTCAAACCGTTGGTGGCGGATGCGACGCACTGCGACATCGTGATCTGTCCGCCGTTCCCGAACCTTCCCGCGGCCATTGAAGCGGCGAAGGGCACGAACATCGCCATCGGCGCGCAGAACCTCTATTGGGGCAGGGAAGGCGCGGTCACCGGCGAGGTGTCCGGCCATATGCTGCAGGCCATCGGCTGCACGTCGGTCATCGTCGCGCACAGCGAGCGACGCCAGTATTTCGGCGAGATCGAAGCCGACGTGGTCCGCAAGACGCAAGCCGCGCTCGAATACGGATTGATGCCGATGGTCTGCGTGGGCGAGCGTCTCGACGAAAGGGAAGGGAACAGAACCGAGGAAGTGCTGGCCGCGCAGTTCGACGGCGGCCTGGCGCCGCTCACGCCCGAACAATTCGCGCAGATCGTAATCGCCTATGAGCCGGTCTGGGCGATCGGCACGGGCAAAACCGCGACCCCTCAGATCGCCGCCGATGCGCATCGTTTCATCCGGGTGAAGGCTGCAAAGAAATTCGGCGACGATCTGGCCTCGAAGGTGCGCATCCTTTACGGCGGCAGCGTGAAACCGGACAATGTGAAAAACCTGATGGCCGAGGAAGAAATCGATGGCGCGCTGGTGGGCGGCGCGAGTCTCGATCCGAAATCCTTCGCCGCAATCGTGAAGTACTGACTGGGGACACGCGACTTCAGTCGCGTCCTTATGCAGAGACGCGACTCAAGTCGCGTGTCCACGACTCGCGTGTCCGCTACCCCGCCCGCAGTTCGCTCGCGATCTCCCCCGCGATCCGCCGCGCTTCCGTCACCTTGCCCTTCTCCAGACTGATCGCGCCGACCCGCGCGTGTCCGCCGCCGCCGTAGCGCTCGCAGATCGAAGCCAGGTTATGCGTCGGCTCGACCGGCGCCCACGGATTCGATCCCACCGAAATCTTGGTGCGGAAGCTCGACGTGCTCACGGCCACCGTATAAGTGCCTTGCGGGAACAAATAATACGGGATGAACTTGTTGTAGCCCTCCAGATCGCATCCGGTGAGGTCGAACGTAATCACGCCGCCCGATTCGCCCGCGCGGTCGCGAATGATGCCGATCGACTTCAGATGCCGTTCATACAGCGGTTGATAAAGCTCTTGGATCTCGGGCAGCCGAATGATTTCGTCGAGCGTCAGCCGCTGCATCCAGCCGATGACCCGCTGCACGACATCGGAACCCTTGGAGCTTTCGATCACCAGCGTGAGCTTCATCGCGGGCGCGCCCAGTTCGACGGCGGTCTTCGGGTCCGAATACTGCGCCCCGTCGATGATATCCGCCCAATGGACCAGATCCCCCAGATCCGGCGCCGTGAAGCCCCACTTATTCATCGCCATGGTGCAGATGAACCGGGTGCACGACTTGAACGACGGGTCGTACATCTTCTTCTCCGAGTGGTTCCGCTGGAAATGGGCGGCGTCCTCGGGCGTCAGGAAGGCGCTCTGATGGTGGTCGAACCACCAGGTCAGCTTGGGGTTGCTCGAGTATTTGAAATCGACAATCGCGTTCTCGTCGCCGTCGAAAAGCCCGTCTTCGAAAATCTGCGAAGCCATATGCGCCATGCCGGTGTATTTGAAGCGGGCATCCGGATGGATCGCGCCGCTGATGAAACGGCTGAAAAAAGCGGCCGAAGCGGCGCCGTCGAAACAGTGGTCGTGATAAAGGACTCGGACGAGCATGCGCGTGTGTCGATCAGGGTTGAAAACCTCCCATCGTGCCTTAATATCGCGAGAAATGCAACTGCGTTTTTGTTACAACGGAGATCGGGGCGGGTGCGGGACGGATTTTCCGAGCCACGACCGCGACGGAGTGGACCTGAATCGGCCCATTTTCGGCTTATTTCCCGGCCCGGCCGGAAAGTCGGCTGACCTGCCGGACTGATCCGGCGACAGCGGTCAATTTTCGGAAGGCTTCTCCACATGATCAATGACAAGGGTCTGTACCTGGCCTTTCGTGGGCTGCAGCTTCAGGCCGAGCTGTTCGCGTAACGCCTCGAGAAACCCAGGTCCGGAAGGGTCAGGTTGAACTCCGAAAGGTGTCGGGTCTGCGGACTGGATTGCGTACTCGATCTTGAAATCGAAAGTTCCGCTCAAGCCGGTTTGATCCACAACCGGCCGATCGATGGCTCCCACCGCCGGGTCTGGCCCCGAAAAAGGGGCAGTTGGAAGCGAGGATGCGAGATCTGCCATCGTACTGTTACGGCTGCCCCAGAGGAAACGAGAATGGTCAGGCGCCGCCGTCAACGCGAACGCCTCGCAGATTGACGGAAAGACATCTATCTTGGCCGGGCCGCCGGGGGCTGGCCGTTCCGCAGTAGCCGGGCACGGCGGACCTTCAGAATGGGGCCGGAGGTTCTTCCCGAGCTTTCCCGGCTGGATGAGAGTGAGGCCATAGACAGGCGCCTCTCGGGTCTCAAAGTGTGCCGCCAATTTGAAACGATCGGCGAGCAGGGACTGCATCATGAGCCGGAATTGATCCTTGGTTGCATTGGCTGGCCCCTTTGCCTCGATCGTGAATTGGTCTGTTCCTATCCACGCAGGCAAATGTGAGAGCATGGCCCGTCTCTGATCGGGCGTCGGCCTGATCTTATAGGCGAAGGTGATGAACGTCAGCAAGGGAAAATTGGCAAAAAAACGCCCGCCCGTGGGAGTAAATGCGTTACCGGCATCGAGGGGAAACCCCGGGGGCGTGAACCCCCCTTCGCTGGGCTTGATGGACGCCACGTCAAAGGCCATCTTGCCGCCCGCCGCCGTCTGCCAGTCGACCTGTGCCCGCGACTGAGCCCGAGCCTTTGGCGAGTCGAGGATGCCCACGGCCAAAGGTCCGGCGACAGCTATCATGCCGGCGATGCCCAGCATAAGCTTCCTGCCAAAGTTGAGTTTGGCGGCTCTGCGATTCAGCATGATTTCCTCCACTCTCTGCTTGAGGTTTCCTCCGGTCACGCCGGGGACGCAAACCAGTGGCGACTCCAGATAAAACCTGCACACTTTGACAATCCCTTCGGCATAATCCTGAGGATCGGCCGCGATGCCCAGCACCGCTTCATCGCACGCCCGTTCCCGTTCTTCCACAAGCCGACGCCCGATCCACCACACCAGAGGATGGAACCAGAACAGCGCTTCGACCGCCATATGAATCGCCGCCGCCAGATTGTCGCGCCGCCGAACGTGGCACAATTCATGGGCGACGACCGCTTCGAATTGCGCCGGCGTCAGATGGTCGGCGATACCCTCCGGCAGCAGCAGCACCGGCTTGCGGATGCCGAAAAGACCCGGCTCCAACCGCACCGGACTGGACATAGCTCGGATGGGCAGTTTCAGAGGCAACGGCGTCGCGGCGTGCAGTGCCGAGCGCACGCGACGCCAGCAGCGGTACCAGGCCACGGAGTAGGCCGCGAATCCGCATAGCCACACACCGAAGAAAACAGCCGGCATCCGGTTCGGTTTCCCTAGCGCCGGAGCCGCTGGCAGCGCGGAAGCCGGCAGCGCGAAGGGCTCGCCGATCTGCTCGCCGAATTGTTCCACGGCGACCAGCCGAGGCTCCGGCAGAACGGGAGCCTTGCGCCATTCGACCTGGCTGCCGATGCCGATAAGAATCGAAAACGGGACCAGAAATTTCAGCGAGGCGGCCAGCCACAGCCCATGCCTCAGTGCCGCACGGTTTCTCCGCAGCATCACCGTCAACAGCGCGGCCAAACAGGCAAACAGGGTGGACTGCCACAGGTGGTTCTCAAGTTCGCGGATCATCGCCGCCCCTCCTTCCCGACCCCTTTGGTTTGGCCATCTTTCCGTTAATTCTCCGACGGCCGCTCACAGGCTTCGATAACAAAAAATGTGCCCGGCCCCTTTGCCCGTTCCAGTTTCAGGCCCGCCACCTTCTCTATTGCTGTAAAGATCGACGGGGCGCCGGAAGGCTCCGGCGGCACATCGCCCGGACCCGGAGGCGCCTCCTCGGGTGAAAATTCAAACTCGAAATCAAACATTCCGGCGATCCCGGTCTGGTTTATGACCGGGCGACCCAAGCCGCTGGCGGGTCGGCTCAGGTACTTGGCGACCATGTCAAGCGTCATTCCATGAAATTCAGCCTTGGCGGGATTCGACGTCATATCGAACCCACCACGTCCACAGGATCTCGAAAGATCGGCCAGCGTGGCCTTCAGGTCAGCTCTCGCGTTGGTTTCTGCGTTTAGAAGGTCGAAGGCAATGCAGCCGCCTTCTTTCATCGGCTGGAGCTTCAAACCTCCCTTCGCAACGTTGAGATCGTACACCGGGACCTCTCTTATTTCCCGGCGGATTTTCAACTTGAACCGGTCCTCGAGAAGCGCCTGAAGCATGGGGCCCTGGATCATTTGCGCACTCGGATTCCCGGTTGTTTCGGCCTCGATACTGAATCGTTCGTTGCGAATCCACGCCGGGCCTCCCAGGACTTGGGCATAGCTGGCGCCTCCGAAGGTGACGTAGGCTGCCTGGAT
>JASHSD010000339.1 GCA_030036985.1 Bryobacteraceae bacterium | reverse complement strand
CTCGACAATCGCGTTTTATTCCGCGGTTTGCGCCTCGATACCCGGAGCCGGAAGCCGACCGTTTCCGTCCGTTATATTCCGAAAAATTCTGCAAAAAAAATTAGAAATCTCCTCTGTAAAATGGTAAGCTCCTTGCATGGCGCAAGTGCTTCTTTGCAGTGACGAACCGATTCTTGCGGAAGGCCTCGCCCGCGTTCTGGGGAATTCGGGGAGCCTGGAACTGGTCTCCTGCTGTCCGAGTATGGACGGTCTGCGGGAGCGTATGGAGGCGATTCAGCCCGATCTGTTGCTGGTCGATCTGACCAGCGGCATCACTTTCGAGGTGCTCCAGGGTGTCCACGAAGCTGCCTTGGATTCCAGGATCGTGCTTTGGGTGTACTCCATCTCGACCGAGTTGGCGCTTCAGGCCATGAGCCTTGGAGTGAGGGGCATCCTGCGCAAAACACTGCCCATCGAAACCCTTGTTCGCTGCCTCGTCCGTATCCATGAGGGCGAATTGTGGTTCGAGAAGACCCTGACCGACAGCATTATGTCGGCCCGCCGGTACTCTCTGACGCGGCGCGAAGGGCAACTGGTTAGTCTGCTCTCTCAGGGATTGAAAAATAAGGAGATCGCCACCGCGCTCAGTATCTCGGAGGGAACGGTGAAGGTTTATCTGTCCCGTCTGTTCCAGAAGCTCGGGGTGAAGGACCGGTTCGAACTGGCGCTTTACGGTCTTAAGAACCTCACGCCCGGCAGCGCAATGGGGAAGGCGCCGGTCACCGGAGAAAGACCAATGCTGGCCTGGCAGCCTCCGCGTTCTTTCTTTGTGGAACGAATGCCCGCGCCGTCCCAGCGACAGCCGGAACGCCCATCCAACCAGTTCAAATTCTAGTGTAGTGTCCAGGAAATAACTGGACACGCGACTTCAATCGCGTTTTTGGGCGCCACATTCAAAGACGCGAGTAAGTCGCGTGTCCAACCGCATGGAACTGCCCAGTTGTTTGCTGGACACTCTAGCGGTCGGGCTGGCAAGAGCACATCGATTCCGGCCGTCGAAGCTTCCTGCAGGAGTTCGCCTGTCCGACCGGGCATGACCCGCCGCGCGATTCCGCCGCTCAAACCGCTCATCCAACTTCGGTTTTCGAGCCCGCACCGGCGCGAATCAGAACGACCTTCCCGAGTCTTGTCGGTATTTTGACAGCAACCGCAACAACAGATGCATATCAGCAAAGGCAATAGCAATAGGCGGCGGGTACTATCAACCTGCAGTTTCTAGTACCAGGACTACTCCGACGCGGGACGTGAGGTAAATCGCTCATTTGACGTGGACTTAGAATCGAACACGTGTACAGTATAGGAAAGTGCCTGAAAACGAACCACAGGTCAATCCTATACTCGCCGATGACCCCGGGTTTATAGGTGATTCCGCGCATTTTTCCGAGGAGAGAACGAATAACTCGCGCATGACAGCGTGGGTTGACACTCTCTCGATGATTGGCGGTAAGAATAATCGGCTTTACGGATTGGTGCCGCACAGCCCGCGGCGCCGTTCGCCGGGAAGGCTGATCCTGCGCGAGTTGGAAAGGGAAAGATCGCGCATCGCGCGCGAGTTGCACGCAGGCGCCGGCCAGCCTCTGGCGGGAATCAAACTCAATCTGGAGCTGCTCGGCCAATGTTTCGACGACATGCCGCCGCGCGGCCGCGAAGCTCTGGAGCGTGTCCAAAAACTTGCGGATCAGGCGCTTGAACAGGTCAGAGCGGTCTCGCACAGTCTGCACCCGCCGGCCTGGCAGAATCTGACCATTACGGAAGCCATTCGCAGTTTAGTCGAATCCAGCGGTCTTGAAAGCAATATGGCGGTTCTGCCGGAAATCGATCCGCTCCCCATCGAACCCGCGCATTCCATCAAGATCGCGCTCTACCGTTGCGCCCAAGAGTGTATTTCCAACATCATCCGGCATTCGGGCGCGACGCGCGTCCATATTTCCTTGACCGCGCGTGGCGCCATGGTCGAACTCCGGATCGAGGACAACGGTCACGGGTTCGCGAACCCCGTCCGCGGCACGGGCATCGGACTCGAAGCGCTCCACGAACACTCGAATGCACTGGAGGGTTCCTGTGAAATCTCAAGCGGTCCCGCCGGTACCACGGTTGTGGTACAACTTCCGTTAGCGGAGGACTAGAGGGCTAATGGACGCCACGAAACCTGTTACCGTGGTGCTGGCGGACGACCACGGTATCGTGCGCGAGGGAATTGCCGCGAGTTTCAGCTCCCGTCAGGATCTGAAGATCCTCGGGCAAGCCGCCAACGGCAGCGAGGCTGTCGAACTGATTCTGGCTCTCAAGCCGGATTTTGCCGTGCTGGATCTCAATATGCCGAAGCTGAACGGGCTTGAAGTGATTCGGCGCGTGCGCATGACCAAATGCAGCACCAAACTCGTCGTGCTCTCAATCAGCCGCGACGAGAATTTGATCCGCGAGTTATTCCGCAGCGGAGCCAACGGATATTTACTCAAGGATGGTCCCACACGGCATCTTTTTGACGCGATTAATTATATCCTCGACGGGGGGCAATACCTGACTCCCCTGATCCGCCGGGAAGCTGTTGATATAAAAAAAGAAAAAGTCGATCAATTGACGCTTTTGAGCAAGCGCGAGTATGAAGTGTTTTCTTTCCTGGTGGACGGAATGCGGCCCAGGGACATCGCGAAAATACTGGAAATAAGTCCGAAAACAGTGGACACTTATCGCGCCAATATCATGCGCAAACTCGAGGTCGACGGCATCGCCGGTCTGGTGCGCTTCGCCATCGAGCGCAACCTGCAGACCAACTCGATGCCCTGCTGAATCAGGGTTCCAGTACCCGCTTGATCAGGATATATCCTGGTTTGCAGATAATCAATACCCCATGCGGTTTTTCCGATATCGGGAGGGCGACCGATCGCGCCGAAGTTGATTGGAGCGGCATCCGGATCGGCGCGGTCGAGGAGTATGGCGGCGCTGGGCTTGAAACCGAGATACAAACGCCATCGCCCGAGTCGCATGATCGGCCTTGGATGAGCGATATTCCGCGTTAGAATGTAACAACGCCGCGGTTTGCGCAGATGGTCGATTCCGGAAAAGTAAAAATCCTGCTGGCCGATGAAGACGTGTTGCGCCGCGACGGCATCGCCGCCGTTCTTCGGGGGACGGATCAATTCGAAATCGTGGCCCAGTGTCCGGACGGCGAAGCGGCGATGGAACAGATCCGGCAACTGCGGCCCGACGTCGCCGTCGTCGACCTGAATCTTCCCAAGCTGCACGGAATCGAGCTCATCCGGCGCGTTCGGGGCGAAATGCTCGGCGCCAGGATCGTCATTGTCTCGGGCACCTCCGACGACGAGATCGTGCGCGAAGTGGTGCGGGCGGGCGGCGACGCGTACCTGCTGAAGAACGGCCCGGCGCGGCATCTGATCGACGCGATCTCTTATGTACGCGACGGCGGCCAGTATTTCTCGCCGCAACTGGGGCGCAACGGCCGTGAGCGGCATCTGCTGGAAGAGACTCCCCGCGCCGGCGATGCGGAGCGGCTGCGCGAGAACGCGGGCGGCGAAAATCTCAAGGAGCGCGATTACGAAATCCTCGGCATGATGGCCGACGGTATCCGGCCCATTCTCGACAGGCTGGACGAGATCGAGAACCGGGTCCGGGATATGGAGAGCGGCGAAGCCCCCGTTCCCAGGAATGTGCGGAACTGGCTCGACACGCAGATGGCCGACACGTTCCGCGATTCCGGGTCGGCGGGGCGGAACGCCTCCCTCGAACGAACCGTCGGCGATCTCGAAGTGCGTCTGCCGCAGATGATCGAGGATGCCGTTACGGCCCGCTTCCACAACATGGCGGCCCGGCTCCAGAAGGATATCGAAGAAACGCATATCCGAACGCTGGAGATCTTCGTCAGGAACATTCAGGTAAAGCTGGTGCAGCGAGTATCGGCGCTGGAGACGGATATGTCGAAGCAGGCCGAGGCCATGAACCAGCTGCGCGAGTATTCCCAGCGCACGGAAGACAATCTCAGCCGGCTGATTTCGGGAGTCGACAGGCTCGCACAGGAACTGCCGAAGCGATTGCAGGCCCCTATGGCCGATATCCAAACGCCGGCGCAGCCACAGGCGCTGCCGGAACCCAAACCGGCGCGGCGCAGATCGGCGGGTGCGCTCAGGCTGATCCTTATCTGGATCGGGATCGCCGTCGTGGTTGGCGCGGCGGTCTGGGGCATCCGGACGCTGAGCCGACGCATGACGGCTTCGGCCGCCACATCCCCGGCCGCGACCGCGCAGCAAGAGCCGCCGCCGGCTTCCGCCGACACGAACGCGCAAATGCAGGCGGCCCGGCAATACACCGATCGTAAAGAGTACTCTACCGCCGAAGATATCTACAAGCGGATTCTCCAGGCTGAGCCGAATAACGTCGACGCCACGAAAGCCCTGGCGGACGTGTTCTATCGGGATGGCAAGTTGGATGAAAGCGCCGCCATGCTGGACAAGCTGCCGCGCAACTAAACAGTTACCGGCTCAAAGCCGGCGGGATTGGTTGTGATTGAAAGTCGCCTGAAACGACCGTGGCGCGCGCACTCGTGTGCCGCGTCCCAACTCTTCGGGACGCATGCTCTGCCCCCGGAACGGTGGCACAGGCTTCATCACATCCGGGCCGCGGCGGTTCCCGTGTAGGGCAGGATGGTAGGGCGCCCTCTGGGTCCGGCGGATTGGCAATCCAATGCCACGTAGATTTTCCAGCCTTGTTGTGTTGTGGGGCCGGCGCTTCGGCGCTGCCAGCCGCCCTTCCGGGCGGCCTTGGAGTCGCGCAAATTCGAGGGTTATTATCGATCTCGGGCCGGGCAGAAGCCCGGCCGCAGGCCCGAAGGCCTGGCCCCACAAGAAACTACGTGGCATTGGATTG
>JASHSD010000338.1 GCA_030036985.1 Bryobacteraceae bacterium | reverse complement strand
TCTGGACTTTCTGGGATATACGTTCCGCTATGACCGCGATCTGAAAGGGCGCGATCAGAGTTATCTGAACGTGTTTCCGTCGAAGAAGGCCGTCCGGAGGGAGCGGGACAAGCTGCACGAGATGACCAACAGTCGTCAGTGTTTCAAGCCGATTCCGG
The DNA here is from genome assembly GCA_030036985.1 of Bryobacteraceae bacterium. GTDB lineage: Bacteria > Acidobacteriota > Terriglobia > Bryobacterales > Bryobacteraceae > BOG-234. The sequence continues at coordinate 3,590 of JASHSD010000338.1, read as the reverse complement.
ACCTGATTGACGAACTGAATCGGCATCTGAGAGGATGGGCGAACTACTTTTCCTTCGGGTACAGCCGGAACGTGTACTGGGAGATCGACTGGTTTGTCCGGGAACGCCTCATCCGGCATCTGCGACGGCGCAGCCAGAGACCGTTTCGACCACCGGCAGGAGTGAGCTGGTTGGACTTCTTTCAACGGATGGGACTGGTGAAGCTGACGCGCCTTACCCCGCAAGGACCCGCATGTGCCTGACCAGGATCTTCAGGAGAGCCGGACATGGGAAATCTGCATCTCCGGTTCGACGAGGCGAGGGGAGTCCTTGCGACCCCTCCTGCTCTACCGGCTCGGAAATGCGGCCATAATACGAGAGTGCCGGAACTGCCCGACATCCTCGCATACACGCACGCGCTCGAATCGCGCATCCTCGGCCAGACCCTCGAACGCGTCCGCATCGCAAGCCCGTTTCTCCTTCGCACCACATCGCCGACGCCCGCCGAAACCGAAGGCCGCGTCGTGCGCGAACTGAAGCGTGTCGGCAAACGCATCGCCATCGGCGTCGATGGCGATCTCTGGCTGGTGCTTCACCTGATGATCGCCGGCCGACTGCATTGGCGACCGCCCAAAATCAAACTCGCGGGACGGCAGAACCTCGCCGCGTTCGATTTTCCCAATGGCACGCTCACGCTGACGGAAGCGGGATCGAAGCGCCGCGCATCGCTGAATATCGTTGCCGGGGAAGCGGGGCCGCGCGCGCTCGATTCCGGCGGCATCGATGTTCTCGACGCCGACCTCGATGCCTTTCGCGCGGCGCTCACGGCGGAAAATCATACGCTGAAGCGCGCCCTCACGGATCCGCGCTTTGTCAGCGGCATCGGCAACGCATATTCGGACGAGATCCTGCATGCCGCGCAACTTTCGCCTCTGGCGCAAACGCAAAAGCTCAAACCGGAGGAATGGCAGCGGCTCTACCAAGCGACTCGCGACACGCTGCAGCTTTGGGTGAAGCGGCTCGAATCCGAAGCCGGCGAGCGCTTCCCCGAGAAAGTCACGGCGTTCCGCGAAGAGATGGCTGTTCACGGGCGATACGGTCAGCCATGCCCCGTATGCGGCGAGAAAGTCCTGCGCATTCGCTACGCCGATAACGAAACGAACTACTGCGCGAGGTGCCAAACCGGCGGCAAGGTGCTCGCCGACCGCGGCCTTTCGCGTCTGCTCGGGTCAGACTGGCCGCGCACCCTCGAAGAACTCGAAGAGCGGCGCCATCGGTGAGAACATATTCCAATGAGGCCCTGGATCGTTCTGATGGCCGCGATCCCCGCATTCGCCGTCACGGCGGATCAATACCGTGGCGCCGCCAACAAGCTGATTGACGCCGCGATGGCGGACAACGGCGGCCTGAATCGTCTCGAATACCTTTGCTACCGCATCGGCAATCGCCTCAGCGGATCGCAGTCGCTCGAGCGTGCGATCGCGTGGTCGGCCGACGAAATGAAAAACGCCGGCCTCGCGAATGTCCGCACGATTCCGGTGAAAGTGCCGCATTGGGTGCGCGGACGCGAATCGGCGGAGATGCTGGAGCCTTTGGCCAAGCCGCTGTTCATGCTCGGGCTCGGCAACAGCGTCGCCACCCCGCCCGAAGGCATCACCGCCGACGTCGTAGCCGTCTCCACGTTCGACGAACTGGCGAAGCTGGGCCGGAGCGCCGTGCAGGGCAAAATCGTGCTCTACGACGCGCCGTTTGTCAACTACGATCAGACGGTCGAATACCGCATGGAGGGCGCATCGCGCGCGGCCCATCTCGGCGCCGTTGCCGCGCTGGTGCGCTCCGTCACGCCGCGAAGTTTGCGCGATCCGCATACCGGCATGATGCGATATGCGGCTGCGGACCGGAAGATTCCGACAGCCGCGGTTTCAGTGGAAGACGCGATGTGGATTCATCGCCTGACGCGGGACGGCCAACGCGTACGCGTGCGTCTGAAGATGGAGGCCCATTTCGAACCGGACGCCGATTCGGCCGACGTCATGGGCGAAATCGTCGGCCGCGAGAAACCAAACGAAGTGGTGGTGATCGGGGGGCACATCGATTCCTGGGACGTCGGGCAGGGCGCGCACGACGATGGCAGCGGCGCCATCGCCGCGCTCGAAGCGGCCGCGCTCATCAGGAAGCTCGGTCTGCAGCCGCGCAGAACCATCCGCGTCGTCTTCTGGACCAACGAAGAAAACGGCGGACGTGGCGGCGTCGCGTATCGCGCGTGGGCCAACGCGCACGGCACGAAACACGTTGCCGCGATTGAAATGGATGGTGGCGCCGAGAAGCCGATCGGCTTCGATCTGGATTTCGGCAAACGTGGCGAACAGCCCGGCGTGCGCGAGCGCGCGGTCGCCATCGGTCAGTTGCTGAAGCGCATCAACGCCGGGAAAATTCAATCGGGCGAGAGCGAAGCGGATGTCGAGCCGCTGCTGGCCGATGGGGTGCCCGCGTTCGGCCTGCGCACCGTGATGGCGCATTACTTCGACTACCATCATTCGGAGGCCGACACGTTCGACAAAATCGTGCCCGCCGATTTCCGCCAGTGCGTTGCGGCGTATGCGGTGATGACGTACGCGCTCGCGGACTGGCCTTAAACACCGAATGACTCCGGTGCGTACGAACTGATGGCGTCCGTGCGCGCTCGCCTGAGAAATGACCATGTCCTCGAAACTGGAGCATTCATCGGCGACCTCGGACCACTGGTGGCCACATTCGAAGGGCACGTTACGCCCTGCGTCGAAATCGGATGGCGTCTCGCTTCCCAATATGCCCGTCCACGGTCATGTGAATCAGACGCATGGGCGCTCCACCGAAATGGAGCGCCGAGATGTACTCTTTGCTATCGAGGGTGACCCTGTGCAATGTTTCAGTGCCCGGGGCGCGCGTCGTCGATCAGCCGCGGGACATCGGAAGACCTCCGACCCAATGACTGTGCGTACGCGCGCCCACGTTTGCCGAGATCGTCTGGTCACGATGAGCAATGTAGCGCTCGACCGCTTCTGTGTAAATGTCATTGACCGATTTGCCATCCGCTTGAGCGGCGGCTTCGAGCTTCGCTTGCAGATCGTCCGCCAGGCTGATCGTCAGATTCATGGCTGCGTTCATTATCCGGCATGCTGTTTTCTCGTAATCTGGCTCTTTGATCACAGCGGCTTTTCGTTGCGAAATCAAGGCCTTAGCGTTCTGCCATCCCACTGCCTCGGTACACTTCGATTCGCCGTGCGCGGCATCCCCCATACCGAAATGGGTTCGAATTTTCGAACGCCCTCTGGCACGGAAGGGGGAGTTCGTTTATGCGAATGACCAAATCGGCCCGCTCAAACCGCCGTCCGCCGCTGATCGAGATCTTCGCCTGGTTGCTCCAGGCATGGCGCTTCAGGTAATTGTTTAGCGGATCGTCGCCGCAATCGAAATTTGCGACCTCGTCGCGCTCTTCAAGTCGGCGAATAATGACGCCCATTCAGCCGCGCAGGGTCCGGATCAGAGCCTCGGTCGGCGGATTTGCCTCGGTGGCGGAAGCCAGTGCGGCGAGACTCGCCAACTCACGTTCCATCCATTTGATTTCGACT
>JASHSD010000337.1 GCA_030036985.1 Bryobacteraceae bacterium | reverse complement strand
CTTCTTACCGTGACGCGGACCTGCAGAATGCAGGATCGGGCTCCGCTGGGTTATCTCGTGACCGCCATTCGGTCACACCGCAAAGCCTTGCCAATCCCGTCTCTGCTCAAAACCGCATCAACCACCTGAACTGTTACGATAAATGAGCCTACCTTCTCCGTCTGAACGAACAGCGAGTAAGCTGCTGGCTACTCGATTCAAAGACCCACGAAATGCCAGTGAATAGATGATCAATGCTTAGCCCCAAGTTCCACGCCTGATCCCATATAACATCCTTTGTCGATAATGGGTTGCGCAGATTTTATCGCAGTAATGTAGTCATGTAAAATGCATAAATTTTTGTTGTTTTACAGCCTTGATTACAATGCTGTGTCTACATGTACGTCGCCGTCGTCCCCAACCGCAACTCCCCGCCCGCGATCCTCCTTCGCGAAAGCTTCCGCCAGGACGGCAAGGTCCACAACCGCACCATCGCCAACCTCTCCCACTGGCCTCCGGCCAAGGTCGATGCACTGCGCGCCGTTCTGAAGGGCGCCACCGTCCTCGGCGCCCCTCTCCCGCAAGTCTTCGACATCGTCCGCTCCCGCCCTCACGGCCATGTCGCCGTCGTCCTCGGTACTTTGCGCAGGTTGCATCTCGACCGTCTCTTCGATAGGCATGCCGAGCGCAATCGCGATCTCGTTCTGGCCATGATCGCGGCCCGCGTGCTGGATCCCGCCTCCAAACTCGCCACCTCCCGCGCCCTTCATCCCGATACCCTCAGCAGCTCGCTGGGCGAGTTGCTTCATCTCGACTCCGTCACCGAGGATGATCTCTATCAGGCTATGGACTGGCTGCTGCCCCGGCAGACCCGCATCGAAGCTGCTTTGGCCAAACGGCATCTGGCCGAGGGATCGCTGGTGCTCTACGATTTAACCTCCACCTGGTTTGAAGGGCGACACTGCCCGCTCGGCAAACCGGGCCACTCGCGCGATGACAAGAAGGGCAAGCTGCAGGTCGTCTTCGGTCTCCTGACCAATGCCGAAGGTTGTCCGGTGGCGGTGGAAGTCTACGCCGGCAATACTTCCGATCCCAAGACCGTATCCGATCAGATAAGCAAACTGCGCCGGCGATTCGGACTACAACGTGTGATTCTGGTCGGGGACTGCGGCATGATCGCCAGCGCGCGTCTGCGCGAGAATCTCAAACCGGCGCCCGGGATCGAATGGATCACCGCGTTGCGCGCGTCGGCCATCAAAAAGCTGGTCTCCGACTGGGTTCTGCAACTCTCCCTGTTCGACAGCCGGGATCTGGCCGGGATTACGCATCCGGACTTTCCCGGCGAGCGCCCATCGTGAGCCCGATCGCGTCCGCGCTCACATCTTTCTCTGCATGCCGGCTTACTACGTGGAGTGGCACATGCGCAGGAATCTGGCGCCCCTTCTGTTTGACGATGAGGACAAAACCGCGGCGGAAAAAATGCGTGTCTCGGTAGTGGCTCCGGCGCAGCGTTCGATCTCAGCTCAGGCCAAGGCCCACAGTAAACGGACCCAGGAGGATCTACCCGTGCACAGCTTTCAAACGTTACTCAGCGATCTGGCCACCATCGTCTCCAACCGTGTGCAGCCCAAAGATGCCTGCGCCCCAGCCTTCGATCTCATCACCATCCCTACCGCTCTCCAACAACGCGCCCTCGATCTTCTCCAGGTAACCATCAAGCCTCCTGTAGCGTAGTCAGTAAACGAAACCTGCATTTCGATTTAACCTGCAAAGATTCAATTACTTGCGTTTAAAACGCGCTGGAACTTCGGGTTAGCTGGACCGGCTGAGCAAGATCAGGATGGTTCCCGCCGGATCTTCGGTCAATTTTCGGCACGCCCTCAGCTCCATATCGTCAGGGTGGTCCCTGGTGACTCCGGGACTCCCAAGGTTACGCTGAAAGGGAAGGTGTGTTACTTAGACCAATCGCGATGAGAGGCAAAGTCCGCCTTACTCGAAATCAGGAAGCCCTCTTCGGGACCATAAGAAGTTGCGCTTTGGTATCCTTGGTCTCCGTCGCAAGTAGTTTCTCCATTTTGTCGGCCGAGTCGCGGTCGCTACCCTCAAACAGGTGCCCGTACGTGTCCATCGTCAGCTTGATTGAGGAGTCTCCCAGGCGCTCTGAATTTTTTTTCGGGTGGGCCCCTTCGTGGATCAAAGCGAGGCATGGGTGTGACGGAGATCGTAAACACGCAACCTTGGGAATTCGTTGGCTTCGCAAATAGCTTGGAACCGCGGAGGACGTTTCGCTCCTCCAAAGGGGTGCCGATTTCAGATGGAAACAAGAGGCCGTTTTCCTGCCAGCGGTCCCCCGCGAGCGCGCGAGAACCGATCGTACGGCGACGCTTCTCCGTGAGCATCGCGGCGACGAACTCCGGAAGGTCAATGGTGCGCCGGCTCTTATCAGTCTTCGGAAGGCCGAACTGGAACCGCGCCACTTTTTTACCTTTCTTCCGCCGTGTTTTCGAGAGGACTTGGTTGACCGTGAGGCGCTTCGCGTGGATATTTGACGTCCTTCCAGCGCAATCCGTACAACTCCTCCGGTCGGAGGCCGGTCGTAACTGCCGGCGTATATAGGGCCGCATGGCGGTCGCCCTCGACGGCGTCGAGAAACTTCCTAACCCAAGTTCGTCACTACTTCGATAGTTCCAAGCTTTTTTCGCCCCGCAGGCGAGTGCAAGTCCTGTGGCTTCTGTAGACGCTTTCGTGATCGGCGATGTAGTGCAGACCTACCCTCTTGTAAGCGTCTGCGGTCCATGACACGATCAACTGAGAATGTTTTTGCGGCAGCATGGGCGCAGCAAGAACGGCAAGGATCACGTCTACTGGTCGCTGGTGGAAACGGTGCGCACGCCGGACGGACCGCGACAAAGAAGGCTCTGCTATCTCGGTGAGCTGAACAGTTCGGCACAGGCACGCTGGCTGAAAACGGTCGAGGTCTTCAATCAGCAGGGTGAGACGGAGCAGCTCAAGCTGTTCCCCTCCGATGTGGAGCCGCCGGCCGGCGATCCGCAGGTCGCGCGCGTGCTGCTGAATAAGGTGCGTCTGGAAAGAACGCGCCAGTTCGGCGCCTGCCGGCTGGGTCTGGAGTTGTGGAAGCGCCTGGAACTGGATCGGTTCTTCGAGCAAGCCGTGGATCACGGGCCGGCCGATGTCGCATGGTCGCGTGTGGCGGCGCTGCTCGCCATCAACCGCCTGTGCGCGCCGGGCAGCGAACTGGCCATCGAGCAGCGCTGGTATCCCTCGACAGCGCTGGACGATCTGCTGGGCATTGAGGAAGGCAAGATCAACGACACGCGCTTATATCGCTGTCTGGACCGTATCCTGCCGCATAAGACGAAGCTCGAACGGCATCTGAAGCAGCGCTACGGCGAACTGTTCGGGGCTGAGTTCGATGTATTGCTTTATGATCTGACCAGCACGTACGTGGAGGGGGCCGCGGAAAAGAACCCGATGATACGCCGCGGCTACTCGCGCGACCATCGTCCCGACTGCGAGCAGATGGTAATTGCGCTCATCGTCAACAGCGAAGGCTTTCCGTTCAGCTATGAGACATTCGATGGCAACCGCGCCGACGTTTCGACCATGGAGACGATCCTGCGCATGGTCGAGCGCAAGTACGGCAAAGCGCGCCGGGCCCAGAGGGCGCCCCTGGGTATTCGATCGAGGCATCGTGAGCGAGGAGAATCTGGCTGCCATTCGCAGACGCGGCGGTCAGTATCTGGTGGGCACGCCGGGCAGCCGGATGAAACAGTTCGAAGCGCAACTGGTGGACCAGGAAAACTGGACCCAGGTGCGGCCCGAGGTGGAAGTGAAGAAGATTGCCATTCCCGAGGGCGAAGAAACTTACGTGTTATGCCGCACGGCGGGCCGGCAGGAAAAAGAGAAAGCCATCCGCGGCCGCTTCTCTTCGAGCATGGAAAGAGCGCTGGGGAATCTGCAGAAGACCATCGCCGCGGGACGGCTGAAGGATCGCAACAAAATGGAGCGGCGGCTGGGCAGGATTCAGGCCCGCCATCCGCAGGTGAACGACCTCTATGATGTCGCTCTGCGGGAAACCGCGGGCGGCGTGCGTCTGTTCCGGCAGATAAAGGAAGATCGCAAACACTGGCGCGAGGCGCGCGAAGGAGCGTATCTGCTCCGCACCAATCTCACGGCGGAAACGGCCGAGGAGCTGTGGGCCAAGTACATGCAGTTGACCGAAGCCGAGGCCTGCTTCCGCGCGCTGAAGAGCGAGCTTTCGATTCGCCCGTTGTTTCATCAGAAGGAGCCGCGCGTCAAGGCCCACGTGATGGTGGCGTTTCTGGGCTATGCGCTTCACGTCACCCTGAAGCACATGCTGAAACGCCGCCCTGCGATCGTTCCGAAGCAGTCGCAGAGCGGAGTCGATAATGCGCAGCCGCTTTCACCCATGAAAGCGCTGGCCCTGCTGTCCACGCTGCAAAGCGCCGACATCGTGCTGCCAACCACCGACGGTCGCGAGATCCGCCTGCGCCGCATCACCGAACCAGATGCAGAGCAGAAATCGGTTCTGCATCAACTCGGGCTGACGCTCCCGGACCGCCTCCAATTTCATTGCGAATGTAGTGCAGACTCAGCGACAGCGTGAACTGATTCTGAACGATTTAGCCGATCTTCAACCCTTCTCGTGACGAACTCGGGCTAGTTTCATCCGGATCGAGAAATCGAATGCGTTTCGCGCCGGGGTTCGCCGCCTTCTTCCGCTTCGCCGCGCGGAAGCGCGCGGTGGCGGGATTTCGGTCCAAGATTTCCCATTCCACCGCAAATTGAAGCGCGCGCCGAAGAACGGCTTGGGCATACCCCACCGTGCGGGTTCCTAAACCATGCTCCCGAACCGACTTCATCAGAGATCGACCTCCCGCGGCTTCAGCTCTGACAGTGGGATCGCGCCGATACCCGGATTATGTTCTCGTCCATGTGATACCGGTAATCCTGCCACGTTCGAAGAGCCACGCCCTTCCGTCTTGTAGAACGACAGAAATCGCTGAAGGAAGTCCGCAAGTGAAGCCTTAGCCTCTTCCGTCTTCAGGCCTTTCTTTCTGCGCGAGCAGTTCCTGGGCCTTAGGCGTAGTACCGGGTTCTCCTTCCAAGGAGCCTCGGGAGCGGGAACGCGGTTCGCTGCACGATTACCAGCCGTTTGGAGAGGAGATTCCGAGCGGCATTTGGGGGCGGGATTCCCTGTACGATCAGACCCGCAATCCCACGCTCAAGTACACGGGCAAGGAGCGAGGCGTTTCATTTCGCAACCGACTGGGCGGGAACCCGGGATAAGAGTATAGTCAGCGTACCGACCTTGCGCGTATCGAGGTTGGCGAAGAGCAGTTTGAGCTGAACGGCCCCGGCAGGGATCGCGAACTCGTTGTGCCAGGCGATGCCGGCTCGGGTGGCGGCATTCCACGACGCCTCCGGCAGATTGAAAGTCACGGTCTGAGCAAACGCGTCGCTGGCGAATGCGCCTTCGGCAGTGGTGAAACGCGCCACGACCTGAATCCTTCCCTTCCAAAGGTCGCCTGCGTGAGCGAGGTCGAGGCTCTCGAGGTCGAGCCTGGCTTCCACGTTCAGACGATCGCGCATCCGGGTCACTGAAGCCTTGATCGGGATCGCGGTCGCATCGATTGGCCGGTTCAGCGCCTCGACGAATTCCGCCACCGAATCCGCAGTCGTGGCATGGTTTTCCTCAAGCTGATAACCCGTGCGGTAACGCAGATTCACGTCGGGGCGGCTCACCTTTACCAGCAGCCGGTGAGGACCCGAGGCAGGAGTATCGTCCGGCGCGTAAAAGCCGAGCGTATAACTGACGCGGCCGTCATCCACGGCCTGGCGAATGGCGACATCGATATCGTTGCGGTGATAAAAAGCGACGCCGCCCGTGGCCGCGGCAATCTGGTCCATCAGGTCCGTCGGCCTGGGAGGGCAGAGGCGGCAGACTCCGTCAAGATCGACAGGATAGATGGCGACGCCGGCGCGGCTAAGGCGCTGAATCGATCTCCCGCCTATGATGAAACGATTGGAGAGAAAGATCAGGTTCTTTCTTCCGGGAACGCCGGCGAGATGATCCGCAATCAGGCCCATGGCCTCGTCGCCCGCGGCCGCCCGCTCGGCGGCGTCGACACGGTCAATCTCAGCCATGGCATTGCCGGCGGGACCGGTGGGTGGAAGGCCGGCGGCCGGAGAGCCGGCGGGGAACTGCGTCAGGAGCCTCGATGGTTGGCCGTAAAAAGCGATCATAGACTTCGGTGTGGTCGGAGCCGGCTTCCATTTCCCCAACTGGCGTTCAAGCATCCCGCGATCCGAGGTGAAGTCGCAGATGACCCGCACTGGCCTGCCAAGCACATAGATCGCGATTCGCTCGCCGGCGGGCGTCGAACGCAGCGCCTTGAGTGCGCGAACGCGGGCAAGAGTAGTGCCCTCTTCGTCGTCCGGATCGCTCTCGGTGAAGAGTCCGTCGATCAGAATTACCGAATAGCCGCTGTGCAAAGCGGCAGGCGATGCGATCTGATTTGAGAAGAAGCCGGGCTGCCGATTTTCCTCTATCGGGACGTCGGCCGGTGGCAGCCCAATTGAGAAAAGGCGCACCTCCCGCGCCATTCCGTTGTCGAAGATGTGAAACTCATCCTGCCGCAGATCCGCGACCGGTCTGCCCTGCTTGTCGGTGGCGATAACGCTGACCTGCACCAGTTCCGTCCTGCTTCGAAATGTCGGCGCAGGCGGGGACTGAAGTCCAACGGCAAGCCCAGCCACCAGAATAAGCCCGGCAAGCGGTTTCCGCATAAGAGGATGTTACGCGATCATCAGCGCCGTGACAACCTCCGCCCAACGCGCAACAATGGTTGCGGGTGCCACCGCTCGAACCTGTTCCTCCGATCCGGACGGCGATCGAACAGACGCGCATGCTTCGGCTGGTGTATCACGGCAAAGAGCGCATTCTGGAACCGCACGATCACGGAATCCTCAATGGATCGGTCCAGTTGCTGGGTTATCAGACTGCCGGCGCCAGCAGTCGTCGCCTTCCCACCTGGCTCCTCATGAAAACCGACGAGATCGTCGACCTCGCGCTTTTGGACCAGACCTTCGCTGGCGGGCGGCCAACTGCAACCGGCAATCACATCAAATGGGACACGCTTTTCATCCGCGTGAAACCTGCCAATAAACGCTGCGCACCGGCTCGGCATAGCGCCCTCCAAGATTCGGCCCGGACTGCGCAGCCTTGCCGAAAGCTCACCGAAGATAGGGCAACTGGTTAGGCGGCTTTGTGCTTCCCCCGGTTTCTTTACTCGCGACGCTTTGGCATGAGTAGCCGATCCCTTTGCCGACTCAGGACTCCGT
>JASHSD010000336.1 GCA_030036985.1 Bryobacteraceae bacterium | reverse complement strand
CTCATTCACACCGGCAACGGGATTCTGGTTCTGCCTGGCCGCGTGGTGCACGAATCGCATGGCGGATACGGAACCATCACCATGGCGCAGGTGCTCGAAAAATCGAGCAACATCGGCGCAATCCTGATCGGGACACAGGTCGGCCGGCAAAACATGTATGATTACGCGCGGCGCCTCGGATTCGGGCAGAAGGTGGGGCTGCCGATCCCGGCGGAATCGGCGGGCAAGCTGCGGCCGCTTTCCGAATGGGGCAAGACGTCGCTCGCCTCCGTTTCCATGGGCCAGGAAGTGAGTGTTACCTCGGTGCAGTTGGCGCGGCTGGGCGCGGTGATCGCAAACGGCGGCATGCTGGTGAAGCCGCGGCTCATCCTGAAGCGCGGAGATAAGACCGTGCCGTTCGATCGGCCCGTGCGCGTCCTCAAGCCCGAGACCGCGATCACCATGCGTTCGATGATGGAAGGCGTCGTTCTGCGCGGCACGGGACGCATTCATGCGCGCCTCGACGGTTACACGTCGGCCGGCAAGACGGGAACGGCGCAGATCTTCGATTCCGCCACGCATCACTACACCCACAACTACAATGCGTCGTTCCTCGGTTTCGCGCCGGTAACGAATCCGGCTCTGGTGGTGTTGGTGACCGTGCATCGTACGGAGGGCGAAAGCGGCCAGGGCGCGGATGCGGCCGCGCCGGTGTGGACGAAGATCATGACCGAAGCCCTGCGGCTGCTGGATGTGCCGAAGGACATTCCGGAGATCGAGATTGCGAAAAATCCGGCGCCGGCCAAAGAAAAGCCGGGAGAATTTGACGACGTCTCGATCGCGGATCTGGGCGCCCAGAGCATCATGGAAGACGAGGATCCGAGCGTGAAGCAGTTGCTCGCGGAGCAGTTGAAACCGGCGTCTTCGGCAAAAAACGACCCGGATGAGATCCCCGCGGCAAGCCCGAGCAGCGCGCCCCCGGTGCTCGCGCTGGCCGCCTCGCCGCCACCGAAACCAACCGGCCCGACAGTGCCGGATTTCCGCGGCAAATCGATGCGCTCGGTCGTTGAGGAATCCGCGGCCAATGGAATCGAGGTGATGATAGAAGGGAGCGGCGTTGCACGGGCGCAGGCGCCGCTGCCGGGTAGTCCATTGCGCCCGGGAGAGCAGATCAGGATCGTGTTTACCCGCTGACGGGTTCGCTTTTATGACAACAAGCGAGGTTCTGGCCGGAGTTCCGTTGCGAACGGAGTTGCCGCCCTCGCTCGCCCAAACGCAGGTTTCAGGCCTGGATTACGACTCGCACCGAATCGAACCCGGATACTTGTTCTTCGCCTTCCCCGGATCCCGTGTGGATGGCCGCGAGTTCGCGAATCAGGCGATGGCCAAGGGCGCAATCGCGGTCATCACTGAGATGCCCGCGCGCGCCGGGTTCTCATCTCCATGGATTGCTGTCGAACATGGCCGCCACGCTCTGGCCCTGGCCTCGAAAAATTTCTATGGAAAGCTGGACGAAAAAATCCCGCTGGTCGGAATCACCGGCACGAACGGGAAAACAACCACCAGCTATCTTGTCGACTCCATCCTCCGCGCGGCGGGCAGGACTACTATGCTCGCCGGGACGATCGAGTATCATTTGGGTTCGAAAATTCTCCCGGCTCCCAATACCACGCCCGAATCGCTCGACCTGCATCGGATGTTCGCGGAATTGGACCAACTCGGCGGTTCGGCGCCGAAGGCCGCGACCATGGAGGTTTCGTCCCACGCCCTCGCGCTGGGGCGGGTTTACGGCCTGCACTTCCACACCGCCGTCTTCACCAATCTGACGCAGGACCATCTCGACTTCCACAAGACGATGGAAGATTATTTCGCCGCCAAGCGATTGCTCTTCACCGGATCGGGCGGGCCGCCCCCGCGCTTTTCCGCGATCAATCGCGACGACGAGTGGGGACGCAGGCTCGCCGGTCTGCGGACTGCGTCGGAAGTGCTCACGTACGGACTCGGCGGAGACGCCATGGTGCGTGCGCGGCACATCCGCACCGGGCTGAACGGCCTCCGCTTCGACGTGACCTTCGAAAAGGTTCGGTTTGAGATCGATTCGCCGCTGATCGGCAAAGTGAACGTCTACAACATCCTCGCGGCGTGCTGCGTGGGGATGACGTTCCAGATCGCGCCGGAGACGATCATGAGCGGAATTCGGGCGTGCAAAGGGGTTCCCGGCCGCTTCGAGCGCGTCGACGAAGGGCAACCGTTCGCGGTGGTGGTGGATTATTCGCATACGGAAGATGCGCTGCAGAATGCCATCTCGGTCGCGCGCGGATTGAACGCGAAGCGCGTGATCACGCTGTTCGGATGCGGCGGCGACCGCGATCGCGCCAAGCGCCCCTTGATGGGCCAGGCCGCGGGCGAATTGAGCGACCTCGTAATTCTCACCAGCGACAATCCGCGATCGGAAGAGCCGCTGCAGATCATGAACGACGCCCTGGTCGGACTGCGGCGCACCAATGCGCGCACGATAATCGAACCGGACCGGGCCACCGCCATCCGCAAAGCCATCGAGGAAGCTCATGCGGGCGACATCGTAATCTTGGCGGGCAAAGGGCACGAAACGTATCAGATCTTTCGGGACCGCACCATCCATTTCGACGATCGCGAAGTGGCGCGCGAGGCGTTGCGCGGTTTCGGCTTCGGTCAGAATGGAGCCGCCCGATGATTTCATTCACCGCTTTTGCCGTGCCTGGCATACGCGGCGCTGCGGGAATGTCGGCCAGCGCCGCGTTTTTTTCCGCCCCGCCAACGCCCCTCCGACGCACGACCAAATCCTTCCGAGCCGCGACCGCAAGGGAGCGATGGTAGCCGATGCTCTACTGGCTCCTCTACGAACGACTGTATCCGGCCATTCGGCCCTTCCGCGTATTCAGCTACGTGACCACGCGAACGCTGTTCGCCAGCCTGACCGCGCTTTTTCTGGGCATTCTGCTGGGCCCGTGGCTGATTCGAAAGTTGCGCGAACTTCAGATCGGCCAGCCAATTCGCGAGGAGGGACCCAAATCGCACCAGAAAAAGGCGGGCACACCCACCATGGGCGGCCTGCTGATCATCATCAGCATCGTGGGGCCGACGCCGCTCTGGGCGGACCTGCGCCACATGTACGTCTGGATCGCGATCTTCGCGCTGCTGGCCTTCGGCGGCATCGGTTTCATCGACGACTACGCCAAGGTGATGAACAAGCGCA
>JASHSD010000335.1 GCA_030036985.1 Bryobacteraceae bacterium | reverse complement strand
TGATTCGCAGGCTTTCCCGAATCGCTCGTATTCAGCGAGCCGATAGAACTGAACTGGAGATATCCATCACTCGCCCGGGCTATCCGGAAGCCCTCGCCGCCACATTCGGCAGTTCCGGCCTGTCGTCTATTCGTGCACTCCAATCCCCGACGTTCGAAGTCGAGGGCGTTTCCCTGTATGGAAAATTGGTTGAACTTCTTGATCGCGATCCGTCCGAGGAAGACGGAAAGGGATTCTGGGGAGAACTTCGAAAGGACGACGGAGAGTCATGGCGCATCCAGTTCAAGCCCTCTGATGTGGAGGAAGTGACCAGGCTGTTCAGGAAACAGGTTATGGTTACCGGGAAGGCCATTTATTACCGCGTCGCGACACATAAGTTGGTTGCAGAATCCATCGCTCCTGACAGCGAGAGAGACTATGAAGCCGCCTTCGATGGACTCAACGGCTGCTACAAGGATGTGTTCAGCCCGGAGCTCATAAAGGCGGTACTTGGCGAGGAATGACAGGAGCATACTTCGACACGAATGTCTTCATGGATATATTCCTCGCAACTCCTGCAGCGCCTGGCAGCCGTGCCCTTTTGCGTGAACCCAAGCGCGATAAAGTGAGAATCTACACATCGATTATCACTGTCCAGGGGGTTTCGGTTCTCTCATTCAGAGCAGGAAGGACTTTCGACGACAATCACGCGAAGGTTAACAAGATGGCCCGCATCCAGACGATCACACGCGAAATAGCTCTGACGGCGGCCAAACTGGAGGCGCAAATGATCGATTTGACTCCGCAGAAGGATCAGACAGAAAACCGGCGCAGAAAATGGGATTGTTTTCACATCGCCACGGCGATGGCATTGGGCTGTTCAGCGCTTTATACAACGGATCGTGGCATGCTCGCGAAGCAAAGCAGGTTGTCGATCCGAGGCATCCGATTCATGGAACCGCTACGCAAAAAGTGGATCTGTTCTCCGAGGACGGTCCTGCGGGCCCCATTGTGCATTAGATCCGATTTCATCCTTCCCATCTCGCCATCGGCCAAGCTGCCTTTCCTTCCGAGATACCGCGTATAACGCCGCGAGGCTTCACAATCAGGCCTGCGCCGGCTCTTTCCGCCGGTACACGATCAAATACGCCGCGGGCACGATGAACACCGTCAGCACGACCGACGTAGCCAGTCCGCCAATGATCGCCCGCGCCAGCGGCGCATATTGTTCGCTGCCCGTTCCGAGCTTCAGCGCCATCGGCATCAGACCGATCATGGTCGCGCCCGACGTCATCAGAATCGGGCGGAGACGCACACGGCAGGCCCCGATGATCGCGTTTTCCGGGCTCTTGCCCTGATCCTCCAGGCGATGCGCGAAGTCGACGATCAGAATGCTGTTCGAAGCCGCGATGCCCACCAGCATCAGCACGCCCATCAGCGACATCACATTCAACGTCGTATGCGTCAGAGGCAGCGTGATCAGGACGCCGATGAATCCCATGGGCACGGCCAGCATGATCAGGAACGGGTCCTTGAACGAGCTGAATTGCGCCACCAGAATCAGGTAAAGCAGAACGGCGGCCATGGAAAGGCCGATGGCGAAGCTCCTGAACGATTGCTCCATCGCATTGACCAGCCCGCGAATCTCGACCTGAACGCCCCCAGGCATTTTCGTGGAAGCGACCAGCTTCCTGATCCGGGTCAGAATCCGTCCGAGGTCTTCGCCGGTGGGGCTGACGTATACATCCTCTTTGCGCCTGATCTGGTAATGATCGATTTCCGTGGGCGTATTGATTCTCTCCAGGTTCACCACGGTATCGAGAGTGGTCGGCTGGGGCAGATTGGGAGCGCGCAGGGGAATGTTCCTCAGATCCACGAGACTGTGAATGGCGGGGCGGCCGTTTTCGTAATACTGAACCGTCAGGAAGTAATCGTTGCCGGTCTTGCGGTCGACCCAGAAATTCGGGGCGATCATAAGATTCGAATTGAGCGCGGTAATCACGTTCTGCACGACGTCCCTGAGGCTAAGACCCAGTTCCGAGGCGTGTACGCGGTCCACATTGAGCCGGACCGCCGGATAATTCAGATCCTGCGGAATGTAAGCCTCGCGCGTCTCGGGCATTTTGCGAATCTCCTCGGCCAACTGGTTAGCAACCTGATTGGCCTGACCAAGATCGTTGCCGACCACCTGGACGTCTATCGGCGAGATCATGCCCTGGTTCAGAATCTGATCCTGGAGCGATCCACTGTAAAAGTAGGTGCGCAGATCGGGATACTGGAGGGCAATCTGACGCCGGACGCGGTTCATATATTCGGAGCTGCCGACCTTGTGGTCCGGGGTCAGGGCGACCTGAATGAACGCGGTGTATTCGCCCGCGTTCGTCGTATAGAGCGCCGAAAAATCGGGGACGATGCCGATGTTGGAGACCACCATATGAAAATCCTTGGGCGTCACAACCTTCCGGATCAGGTTCTCCACGTCGGCGACGTATTTTTCGGTCACTTCAATGCGCGTGCCCGTCGGGACCTTCAGGTCCAGCATGAATTGGCTGGCGTCGGTCAGGGGAAAATAAGCCAGGCCGAGCAGAGGATAAATCGCGAGGCTCGCGACGAAGGCTCCGACCAGTACCCCGGTCGTAAGCCAGGGACGCTTCAACGCGCGGCGCGCGGTTCGCTCATACAAATCGAGCACATGACCAAACCCGCGGTTAAATTTCTCGTTGAAGCGCGCGAAGATGGACTTCTTTTTCGGCTTCGAATCCTTTTCCTGGCCGGAGAGCTCACTCTCCGGGCTCCTGCCTTTCAGATAGCGGGCGCAGAACAGCGGGATCACGGTCATTGCGACGAAATACGAAACGAAAAGGGAAATCACGACAGCCAGAGCCAGAGCGGTGAAAAGGAATTTGCTCACCCCGTACAGGTAGGTCACCGGGAAAAAGACCACAACCGTTGTCAGCGTGGCCGCAAGAACGGCCAGGCTCACTTCGTTCCCGCCATCCTCCGCCGCGCGCTCGGGCGAAGATCCTTCCTCGAGGTGCCGATAGATGTTTTCAAGCGAGATCACCGAGTTATCGATAATACGCGAGAAAGCCAGCGCCAGTCCTCCCAGGATCATCGTGTTGATGCTGCTTCCCATGAGATAGAGAATGACGAAGCTGGTCAGTCCCGAAAGTGGAATGGAAAGAAAGACCGCGAATGTCGCGCGGGTGCTTCCGAGGAAGATGAGAATCATCAGGCTGGTCAGCGCCAGGCCCGTCAATCCTTCATCCATCAGAGTTCGGATGGCTTCCTTGACGAAGTTCGACTGATCGAACACGACGGAGGCGATGAGATTTTTCGGTATGCCGGTCAATTTGGCGACCGTCTGCCTGATGCCGTTCACCACCTCGATGGTGTTGGTATTGCCTCCCTGTTTCATGATCGGAAGGTAAGCGGACCGCTGGCCGTCGACGCGCACCATGTTGTACTGGATCTGATTTGCGTCCTTTGCCTCTCCCACGTCTTTCACGGAGACCCAGCGCTGGTCGACCGTTTTGATCGGCGCGCTGTTCAGGTCTTTCACCAGATTGACAAGAGCGTTGGAGTAGACGTAGTAGTCGTAATTGCCGACTTTTACATCTCCCGCCGGAAGAATCAGATTGGTCTTGTTAATGGCGTCTACTACGTCCATCAC
>JASHSD010000334.1 GCA_030036985.1 Bryobacteraceae bacterium | reverse complement strand
ATGGTTGACGCCCCGCAAGTCGCGCTCGCCCAGTCCGGCCGCACCCAGAGCCTTCCGCAGGGCGGATAAAGTGTTGGCGCGGTATCGCGTGGGGAATACGTCGTGTTCCGCAACCGGAAAGATCCTGCTCACCAGAAACTGGTGCAGACGGAACGGCGTGATCGCCGCGATCACCGAAACATAGTCATATTTGTTGGGAGTGACCAGAACCACCTTCCCGCCCGGCCGAAGCACGCGGGCGAACTCCCGAAAAACCGCCGGAGGGTCGTTTAGGTGTTCGATTACGCTACGGCTGATCACCATATCGAAATACTCTGCGGCAAAGGGGAGATGGTTCAGATCTCCCCGGATCCCATAGGGAGCGCTCTGGTTATCGGTTTCAAGCGTGCTCTCGAGATCGATGCCGACCAGGTGGGCCGTCCCGGACAGGTCGCGGCATAAGGTCATGTAGCGTCCGCACCCCGCATCCAGGACGCGGTCGCCGGGTTTCAGGTGCCGCGCGATCAACTCGCGGTATAGGGCGTCGTGAAATTTGCGCCCGCCGTAGTACTTTTGGAAAAGTTGCTGACATTTTTCCCGATCACTTGCACGGAACATCTTGTCCCCTATTCCTCGTTCAATTGATACCAGTCCAACTTCCAGGCAAACAGCGCCGGATCTTCCTCCCACGGCTGCCCACGTCGGAGCTCCAGACGGTCGGTGGACGGGTGGTTGACACCCCAGATGGTGGTTACGGCCGCTTGGTACCCCGCGGCTCGCAGCACGTGTTTGTTGGAAGGCGTGAAATCCTCCTCCCGGCCATTGGGATAGGCAAAATACTCGACCCGTGACTGCGTTTCGGCCTCGATGCGCCGCTTGCACTCCGAGACTTCCCAAGCCATCGTCTCCGGCGCCATTTTCGACAAGAACGGGTGCGTGACGCTGTGGCCCCCGAAAGCGACCCGATGCCGGTGCATTTCCCGTACCTGCTCCCAGCTGAGCATTTTGTCTTTACGATCCGCATCGCCGGACGCGCCGAGCATCTTGAGCAACTCGTCATGCCAAAAGCGGCGCCGCTCGTCCGACAGACCTCGCAACAGGCTGAAAACCCCCGCGTTGGCCTCAACGCGCTCTTTTTCCGTGCGCAACCAGAAGCGCCGCGGAATGTCGATCTCCACGTCGATGTGATCATGTCCGGTACTTTTGAACGCGGCCGCGAGGCTCTCGAACCACAACGGTTGCCGGTCGTCGATCGGCCCCGTGGTCAGGAAAATCGTCGCCGGCAGATTGTAACGCTGCAAAATCGGGTACGCATGCTGATAATTGTCCGCATAGCCGTCATCGAAGGTGATCGCGATCATGTGTCCGGACCGGTCGCCCTGTTCCAGCCGATCCAGCAATTCCGCCATACCCACCACCAGATAATGCTTCGCCAAAAACCGAATCTGCCGCTCGAACAAGTCCGTCGAACAAGCCGGAAAAAACGGGTCCCGGTTATCGTTGATGCGATGATAGAAAAAGATCCGCGCGGACGGCGCCGATCTTTTTTTCCACGAGACCCCGGGCCATTTGTTGCGCCCCGAGAGAAATACACGGTAACTGTCGCGGAGCGGTCGCATCATGGTCGGCAGCGGGGAACTGACGTAACAGCGCGCAGCCGACCTGCGCACCCATGATGCGGTCCCCGGTGAAGATGCAGTCCCTGGAGAAGATGCCGTCCCGGGAGAAGACGCGCGCCCGTTTTCGTTTCGCCGCGTCAGAAACGACTGACGGGCCGCAAGAACTCTCTCCGGCACGATCCCGCGGACGAATTCCTTCGCCTGCCTCTCCCATTCGGGGCCGCGGCAGAACACCCGGTTGGTGATTCCCGACCGGGCGAGCAGCAGTTGCTTGGACAGCTTCTGGTGGGCGCCCCAATCCGATTTGGATCGCGCCATGCCGCCCAGAAAGTCGTATTCCCGGATTCCGTTCGCAAGGAACTCACGGATCGACCACGCCCGGAGTCCGAGTCCCACGTTCCAGTGCTCGGATGCCGGCTCGTAACCCTCCTGCAGCTGTAAGTATGTATTCCCGTAAGCGAAACCGTATTGACACGCCAGAATGTGCCCATTCCAGGCGAGCCACGTGAAGCGCAGCCAACCGCGCTGCAGGAGCGACGGTGACAGTTTCCGGTAAAAGTCGCGCTTTTGCGCCCAGCCGAACACGCCCGGTTTTCCGTCCCCCTCCCAGCGTCTGGTATGCAGTTCGAACAGGGCAGGCAGCAGCCGCGCCAGATCCTCCGCCGTCCGGCAGATGCCGAAGGACACCTCGGGGCGGCCCTCGAGATTCCGCAGGGTAGACCGGATCTTTCCACGGAACCTCGGCCGCAGCATCGAGAGATACCCTTCCCAGGTGTCCGGCAACGACACCGTAGCGCAGGGGACATCCGCCTCCTGCCAAATCAGGCGTTCCGTGGCGGCCAGCGAGCGGACGAGCGGAATGGTTCGGGAATCCTCGGCGATTTCATTGAACCGCAGCACTGTCCCCCGGCTTAGCTGCCGCGCCAGGAATTCCCGAACGGCGTCCATGACCGCGGTCTCATAGCCGTCCGCGAGAATAAATTCGAGGTAGTCGGCGTCGTTCGAGCCGTCGGTCAGGAGATCCAGCACCGGCACGGTCCGCCCGTACCGCGATGCCGTGCCCGATCGCAGCGGAACAATGCCCCGCGGAGTTCCGTCTGCGTCGAATGCCGCCAGTACGCGCAGTTCGCCGGCCTTGCCGTACGCGGACCACCAGGCTTGCACCCATTCCCAAGTCTGGAAAATCGTGTGGAAAGCCGTGGCAGGCAGGAGCGTCGCCCAAGCCTCTCGCAGGCCACACAGTTCCGCTTCGGTCCGAACCTCGACGACTCTCATGCCGGCGCCTTCGCATAGTTGTCCACGAACTGCCGATGCCACAGCTCGAGAACCAGAAAGGTCCACACGTTGTCGCCGTAATACGTAGATTCGTCCGTCTCGTATTTTCGGAACAGATCCTCTATGAATGGCTGACGGAAGTATCCTCTGTTGACAGCGCGCATGGAAAACAGCGTGTCCCACGTGAGCTGCCGCAGCTTCGGATCGGACTTCAGCCAGCGTGATACCGGAATCCCAAACCCGTGTTTTCTTTTGCGTATCACTTCGGGCGGAAGCAGGTTCCTGAAGGCCCGTTTGAAGAGATACCGCTTATTAAATCCTTTGAGCTTCAGCCGGGCGGGCAATCGCCCGGAAAATTCCGCCACGTCGCGATCGAGAAATGGAAATCGCACCCCGATGCCCGCCAATTCCGCCATGCAGGTCACCTTCGGCAAATCGCTGTCCCCCAGGGTCATCTTGACGTCGACATAAAGCAGCCGGTCGAGATGATCTGTTGCGGGCGCATCGCGGTAATACCGCGACGGCGTCTCAAGGAGCGAGTACCCGTTAATGGACTCAAGGAAGTCCGGTTCAAACACCCCGGCAACGTCATGGGCGGAGAGGAAGTGATAGGAAAAGAAGCGATCGAGAGGCCGGATATTGGAGCGGCGCACGTAGCTCCGCGCCATGCGCACGATACCGACATTTCGGGGCAGCACCGACAGCGCGGGCTCAATCAGGCCCTTACGCAGAATATGTGGCAGGTCCCCGTAGATTCCGAAAATCCGATCTGTCCGGTAGCGCTCGTTGCCGCCGAATAACTCGTCGCCACCGTCTCCGGCGAGCAATACCTTTGTCCCGCTCTGTGCCGCCAGCCGGGCGCAGAAATATGTGGGAATTGCGGAGGAATTGGCGAACGGCTCGTCGAACGTCCGCACCATGTGGGGCAACGCCTCAAGGCAGTCGTCCGGACCCACGAGATACGTGTGATGCGTGGCGTTGAACTTCTTCGCCGCGATGGTCGCGTATTCCAGTTCATTGAACGACTGCTCCTGGAAACCGATGGAGTACGCATGTACCGGGTCGCGCCCCAGGCGGTGCATCATTCCGATAATCGTGCTGCTGTCGGTCCCGCCGCTCAGAAAGGTGCCCATCGCCGCGGGCGGATCGCTCCCGCAATGCGCGGCGACCGACCGCTCGACCACCGCTTCCAACTGCCGGGCCAGATCTTTTTCATTGTGTTGCGGACCCTGGCCGTAGCGCATATCCCAATACGGCTTTGCCTGCGTCTTCGCCGCGGAAACCGTGAGCATCGTGCCGGGAAGCAGTCTGGATACTTTCGTCAGCACGGTATCCGGCCCCAGCGAAGTCGTGAAGTTCAAAACGTTGACGATTGCCCGTGGGTTGACCGCCGTTTCCACTTCTCCGGTCCGAGTCAGGGCGCCGATACGCGTGGCGACTATAATTTTTTCGGCATCCTGGTGGTAAACGAGGCGCTTGATTCCGAAGCCGTCAACCGCGGCCAGCAGTGTGCGCTGCCGCGAGTCCCAAAGAATAAAGGAAAAGGCTCCGCGCAGGCGCTCCACAAACTCAGGGCCGAAACGCTCGTAGAGGCCGGCCATAAGAGCGGCTGTCTTTTGCGCCGCGGGAACCTCCGGCCCGCCGCGGGCAGCCGCGCGGAGTTCGTCTTCCCGGCACAGATCGGCATCGCAGGCAACAATCAACCTGCCGTTACCGTAGACTTGTTCTGTGCCGAGTCGGGCCGATACGCCCAAGCCCGCACCGCCGTCGATTTCCGTGCGGACTTCCTCCGGCGCGCAGACCGACAGTCCCTCGGCTATCTCAAACATCGTCGCGCCGCTCAACCTCGGCGCGTTCTTTCGCCACATTGCGCAGATGCCGCTCATGCCCGGACTCCCGCGTGCCAGGTTTTAAACATCAGGACGCACCACATCAGCGCCGACCAGTCGCGCTGTCCGCGTTGGTGCTGGTTCCAGCAATCCATTACGAACCGCCGGTTCAGCAGGTCATCCGGCGCCCCGAAGATCGACTCATACGCGAAGTCCTTGAGGTCCCGGCGGAACCATTCCGTCACCGGTACCGCGAATCCCTTTTTCTTCCGCGTTAGAACGCTCGCCGGGAGAATGCGTTCCAGAGCCTTCTTGAAAATGTACTTGCCGCAGCCGTTATACAGCTTCAAGCCGGAAGGGATGCGGGCAATCAGTTCCATCAGCTTATGGTCAAGCAGCGGAGAACGCACTTCGAGCGAGTTCGCCATGCTGGCGCGATCCACCTTCGCGAGAATGTCATCCGGCAGGTACGTCTTCATGTCCACGTATTGAATTCGCGAGAGCAGATCCGTCGTGCCGGCCGCGTCGTAGTACTCACGCACCACATCGGCCGAATCGTACCCGGCGAGCCGATGCACAAGATCTCCGGTCAGCAGGTGCTCTTTCATATCCGGCGGGCAGCAGGAAATCTCACGGAAATACCCGTCGATCGGAGATCGGCCGAGGCTCTGCAGAGTGCTCTTCGCGCGGAAAATCCGCGGCGCCCACGCCAGCTTCGGGTAGGCGTTGCCGAGCGGCCGCAACAGCGTTCGCCGCACGGGTTCAGGGAAGCAGGCACGCATCCGGTTTTCCATCATGGCCAGCCGGTAGCGGCCGTACCCGGCGAAATTCTCGTCGCCGCCATCGCCCGAGAGGGCGACCGTAACCCGCCGCCGCGCCACGCTGGAGACGTAATACGAGGGTATGGCCGACGAATCGCCGAAGGGTTCGTCGTGGTGCCACGACAGTTTTCCCACGAGGTCGATCGCGCGCGGCTCCACCGTTTCCTCATAGTGATCGGCCCCCAGAGTTGCGGCGAATTCGCGCGCGTCGTCGGCTTCGTCGTATTTTTTCTCCCTGAAGCCGATACAACAGGTGGTCACCGGACTCTGGTATGTGGTCATCAGCGCCACAACCGAAGAAGAGTCTACGCCCCCGCTGAGGAACGCCCCCAGGGGAACATCGCTGACGAGCCGCGATCGCACCGCCGTGCGGTATTCCTCGAGGAAACGTTCGCACCATTCGGCTTCCGGAATATCGTTCTGTTCATCGAACCGGATGTCCCAGTAGGGGGCCTCCCGAACGCCGGACCCATCTGCGACCAGATAGCATGCCGGGCGCAGCCGGTGGACATGGCGGTAAATCGTCTTGGGCGCGGGTATGTACTTGTAGGAGAAATAGTCGGAGAGCGCCTGCTCGTCGATTTCGTCCGAAAATCCTCCCGCTGCTTTGATCGCTTTAATTTCGGAACCGAACACCAGACGTCTGCCGTCCCAGGAGTAAAACAAGGGCTTCTTGCCGATGCGGTCACGCGCCAGCACGAGTCTCTTCCTGCGTCCGTCCCACAAGGCGATTGCGAACATCCCCCGCAGTTCGGTAAAACAACGCTCGCCCAATTCCTCGTAAAGATGGACGATCGTCTCCGTATCGGACCGTGTGCGGAAGCGATGCCCCGCGGCGACACAGCGCCGGCTCAGCTCTTCGAAGTTATAGATTTCGCCGTTGAACGCGATCCATACGCTCCCGTCTTCGTTCGACAGGGGCTGGTGTCCGCCTTCGAGGTCGATGATGGAGAGCCGGCGAAAGCCCAGACCGATTCCGGGGTTGCTGTAGAACCCCTCATCGTCCGGTCCGCGGTGGACCATGGAGTCGGCCATGCTCTTCAATGTGGCGCACTCAATGTTGGCTTCACGACCGGGTTCGAAGATGCCGCAGATTCCGCACATGCTTTACCCCCCGACGAGGGCAGGTACGGGTAAGGCACGCCCGGCCAGTCCCTCGTACAAATCCTCGTAACGCCGTACCATGGCCTGAATCGAGAAATGCTCCTGCGCGTGGCGGCGCGCTTCGCGGCCGAGCTGCTCGCGCAGGCAGGTTGAGATTCTTAAATCCATAAGGCGATTGGCCAGCTTTTCCGAACCTCCGGCCGGGAACAGCAGGCCCGATCGGCCGTCGTCGACCACTTCCGGAGTGCCTCCGACATCGGTTGCCAGCACCGGCAGGCCGGTCGCCATTGCCTCGAGCAACGAGTTGGAAATTCCCTCGTTTAGGGACGGGAGTACGTACACGTCGAAGGCATTGAGCAGCTCCGGCACCCGCTTCCACGTGCCGAGAAACGACGTTTGCACGCCGAGCCGCCCGATCGCTTGAGCCGCAACCTCCAGATTCGGACGAGTCGGCCCTTCGCCGGCAATCACGACGCGCCAGCCCTTCGATTCTCCTCCGAGGATCGCCAGCGCCCGCAACAGAGTATCGTGGTCCTTTACCGGTAACAGGTTCCCGACACAGCCGACACAGAATTCGTTGTCGCCGATGTTCAGCTCCCGCCGGATCCGCGCCCGCGCCGCCGGATCGGGAAAGAAGCGGCCGCAATCGACCCCGTTATGGATTACGGCGATCCGGCGCGCCCGAAATCCGGTGGTGCGGGAATAATAGTCCTTCAGGCGATGCGAGACGCACAGGACACGGTCGGCCAGTTCGAACGCCAGCCGACGGAACCATATTCTCCGCTGTGGCAGGGAACCTGCGGCCGATTCCAGCCCATGTTCGCTGTGAATCGTGGCGCCGCACCGGCCCAGGCGCGCGGCGAGAACGCCCTCAATCGAGCCCCAATTCCGAGTGTGCACGATGTCAGGCCGGAGCTCGCGAATCACTCGCAGCAGGGCCGGGGTTTGAAAGCGCTTCCCCTCCTTACCGATATGCGTTATTCCGGCTCCCGATGCGCGCACCGCGTCCAGATTCGCGCCGAGCTCTCTCACGGTGCAGATGCAATGTTCAAAACGCCGGCTGTCCATATGGCGGACCAGATTCACGACGCCGTTTTCCAGGCCTCCGTTGCCGAGCGAGTCGATTATGTGCAAAATGCGAATCTGCATTTTTTCAGCCTGCACACAACTGCCTGTTTGACAACTTGTGTAAAAGAGCCTCGTATTCGCGGCGGAGGATCTCCGCTCCCTTGCTCCAATTCATGGCCGTTCGTCCGTAATCGGCGGCATGGTTCGCGAGTATTCTTCTCCACCCGGCGTCCTGCATTTTCACAATCGCTTCCCGAACCGATTGCGCGCTGTAATCGGGCAACACTATTCCGCAGTTCGCTTTCCGAACCACGTCCGCGATTTCCCCGAAATCGCCGGTTATTAACGGCCTGCCCGCGGCCAAAGCTTCGTAAAGCTTGTTGGGCGCGCTGAAGCGGGCATTCGGGTTCTCCGGATCGAATCCGTAATAGATGACATCGCCGGCGCAGGTATAGTCTGCAATCTGTTTCCCGGAAATCAACCCGACGAAGAGAATTCGCGGATTCGCCTGAGCCGCGTCGCGGACCATGCCCTCCAGAACGCCCCTGCCGGCCACGATGACGTAAACGCCCGGACATTCCGCCAGCGCGCCGAAGAGTTCTTCGATCTTCCGGTCTTTCAGCAACTGCGTTATACAGACGACAACCAGGGCTTCGGGCGGAATCCCCAACCGGCTGCGCGTGGCCAGGTTTTCCCGTTCGGCGCGCGAGAATTCCTCCAGCCGTTTCCAGTTGCCGACGACGACTGAACGCCGTGCCCCTCGTTGCGCGAAGAACTCCCGCAATTTCTCTCCGACCGTGATCAACAGATCGGTCCGGCGGATCAGAAAATTTTCCAGCTTCACCAGCCCGCGGCGGATCGAAGGATTTACGCTGCCCTCGAGCATGTCCGGGAAACTCTCGTGCGCGTCATAGACAACCGGCTTGCGCTTCAGCTTGCCGACCAGAAAGCCCAACGGCAGCGTGTCCAGATCGTGGCAGTGAACGACGTCGAAAGGCGTTCGCAGACATCGAAAGAGCATCCTCAGGTAGAGCAGGGTGTAAAAAAATATCTGCGTGCTGCCGCGGCCATGCGAGGAGGAGAGGAACACGCGTTCCACCTCTACTCCCTCAATGCATTCGGAGGGTGGCGACTTTCGGTCGCGATCCCAGGCGAGAAGGCGCACACGATAACCCATGCGGATCAATGACAATGCCTCCTGCCGGACCCGCGGATCGGGATCGTAGGCATTGGTCAGGAGCATAAGCACGGTTTTGGAAACCGTCTTCCGCGCCGGCGCTGAGCTCTTTGTACGAACCATGGATTAAAAAACCTTCAGGCCCGTGCGTAATGCACCGTTGCTTGTACCGGCGCCTCACCCTTCGGGTTTTCCAACAGATTCAGAAGAAGTCTCAGCGATTGATCCCAATTGTGCGCCGCCATCACCCGCGCGCGTCCATCCAATCCCTTCGTTCGGGCAAGCGCGGGGTTGTTCAGCAGGTCAACGACTCGCGAAGCCAGTTTCTCCGCTCCTTCCGCGGTTTCGACGGCCTCCTGGATTTCCGGCGACAGACCCTGAACGCCCCGGGGCGTAGCGACCACGGGCAAACCGCAGGCCATCGCTTCCAGAAGCTTGTTTGGAATTCCGGCGGAGATCGAGAACGGCGCTACCGATACCTGCGCCCGCGCGAGCCAGGGCCGTATATCCGGAACTCGTCCGGTAACCTCCACCCCGTTAATTCTTCGCAACGCAAGGATGCCGGCCGCCGGGTTGCGGCCTACGATCAGAAACCTGGCATCGCTCACCTTCGCCCGAATCAGGGGAAAAACCTTGTTGGCAAAGAAAATCGCCGCCTCAACATTGGGGAAGTAACTCATGTCCCCGACGAACGCGATCGCCGGCGATGCGGTATCCGGTGCGGCAGCCGGACTGAAGTAATCCGAATCCACGCCGTTTGGCGCGACGTGCACGCGCGACGTCGGGCAGATTTCCTGAACCAGCCGCGCCTCCCGTTCGGTCGTAACCACAACGGCGCTGCTTCGACGGCACACCTCGCGCTCGTATTCGCGCAACGCCCGGCCTTCCCGGCGATAGATGGCGGAGAAGGGAAACTTTACAAAGCCCGCGTATTGGCGCCACTTGTCGGAATCCACATCCACCAAGTCGGTGATGACGGGCGGCGCGTCGGCCCAGTCGAGATACTGAGCCATGGCCGAACTGAAGATCAGAATCCGATCATAGGAACGTTGCCGCAGCGCCCGGCGGATTTCTCTTTGAAGCTTCGCAGAACGGAAGTAAGGCAGCGTCAAGGGTGTGCGCGTGAACAACCACGGCAATGCCTTGAGACGCGCCAGCCTCGGACTTATCCGTGCAACTGTTACTTTGCGGCAATAGCGGGCCAGCGCCGATTCATGTACCAAGTCGCCGGCGTCGTCCGCGAGGGTGAAGAGCTCGACCT
>JASHSD010000333.1 GCA_030036985.1 Bryobacteraceae bacterium | reverse complement strand
CCCCGCGTCGGAGGATGCCCGCGTGGCCGAACTTATCCCGTTCACACTCCCGGAACGCCTGCGCAACGTGGTGCTGAGCGAGATCGAGGAGATCACGTTACGAAACATGCCGCTCGACGTCGCCAATACCCGCACACGCGCCTGGCGTGCGGCCGAGATCCCCGCCGTCAACGGCCATGGCAACGCCCGTTCGATCGCCGCGATCCACAGCATCCTCGCGAACGGGGGAGTCGCAAACGGCCGGCGGTTCCTCTCCGAGGCCGGTTGCCGCAAGGCTCTGGAGCAGCAGATCGAAGGCCCCGACCTTATCATGAAAGGCCTGCCGACCCGCTTCGGTCTGGGCTTCGCGCTGCCCGGTCCGCTGCTGAAACTGCCGCTGCCGAATCCGAATACCATCTACTGGTCGGGCGGCGGCTGCTCCATGATCATCATCGATATGGATGCCCGCACAACATACGCCTGGGCCGCAAATAAGATGGAGATCGGCATCGTGGGCGATCCGCGTCCATTCCGGCTTATAGAAGCTGTCTGGCGGGCGCTGGGTCAGAATTCAAGCCGCGCCTGAAATGCAATCATGCGCGGCGAACTGTCACCGCCCAGTCCGACTCCGAGCAGCCCAGTGGGCGGCGAGGTTGTCGATGTAATCGCGCCGAAGCCGGTCAGCGTGGAAGGCTTTCCCGGAATCCCCGCGTAAACCAGCGAGGGAATGGAGAAATTCGGATGATTGAACAGATTGAAAAACTGGCTGTCGATGCGCAGCTTCACGCGTTCGTTCAGCTGAAACCATCGGGTGATGTAGAAATCGGTCCAGGCGAAATCCGGGCCGCGCAGCGCGTTGCGCCCGAGGTCTCCGAATTGGCAATTAGCTGGCGTATCGCCGCCGGCGCACGCGCCTGTACTCGGGTCGACGGCCGATACGAACGCGTAAGGGTTCAGCCATTGAATCGTGCCGGGCTGCGTGATGCCGGGAATCGCGTTGTGATCGTACAGCGGCACGCCTGTAAGCACGCTCGCAAACTGCGGACCGCTTCCGTTCACAATGCCGTTCCCGTTGGCCGAATAAGGCGTGCTCAGAACGCTGAAGGGCAAACCGCTGCGCCAGAATTCCGAGCCTGAGACCTGCCATCCATGCAGGATCTTCGTGGGCAGTTCGTAGACCGCGGTCGCTGTGAAGTTGTTCCGCACATCGTAATCGCAGGGGCCGTGGTCGCGGGCCAGATCGTAAGGCAACGGCGAAAGAATTCCGTTGGATGAGAAGGAGAAAAATCCGCCATTCGAAACCGTGTCCATGCAGCGGCTCCAGGTGTAGTTCACCTGAACCTGGAATCCATGCCCCATGCGCTTCTCGAAGGTCGTCTGCAGGCCGTTATAGTGGCTGTTCGCGCCGGTGGAGATCTGCGTCACGGCGCCGAATCTGGGATCGGTGGGCGTCTCATACGAGAACGGCGCGAAGCAACCCTGACACACCGTCTGATAGCCGTTGACTTCGCTCGTATAAGGCTGATTCACCGCGCGCGTGCCCACATACTGAGCGTGCAGATGAATCTTATCCCCGATCCGATGTTCCAGCCCCAGGCTCCATTGCATGATGTAAGGCGCGTGCAGCTTGCCGTCGGGCACGGCCGTAATCGCCACCGGCTCCAGACAGGCGCTCGGGCTCGCGAGCGGCGACGCGCACGAAAGCTCACCCGAAGCGAAGCCGTTGGTGAATATCCGATCGGCCGCGGCCAATGCATCCACAGCGCTGCCGGGCGCTCCAGGCGCGATCGCCGTACCGCCCACCGTCCCGAGCAATCCGCCTTCGAAGGTCTGCGAATAAGGCGGATTCGCTCCCACCAGATCCACGACGGTTCCAGGCAGCAGATCGCTGAATACGCCGAATCCGCTGCGCAGAACGGTCCCGGGCGCGATCTGATAAGCGATGGCAGTGCGCGGCTGCAGAATCTCCAACGGCGTTCCGGCAAAGATGTCGCCGACGCCCGTCTGAATAGCCTGGTTCAGCGGCTGGTTCACATCATGTGAGATCGAGTTGAACGAGCCGGTCAGCCGCGCTACGTCGTCATGCGGATTGATCGGGTCCGAATTATCCGTGGCGCGGAGACCGAAGGTCCATGTGAGTTTCGATGTCACCTTCCACGTGTCCTGAGCGTACAGATCCAGGTTCAGGAAGTTGAACGGCTGGGAGTCGGCGACAGGAAACGTTTGGGTCGCGGTTGAGGCGATCCCGCCGATGTACTGCGCCAGAGTTGTATAAGTCACCAGCGGGACTGTGCCTTCGCCGAAATCGTAATCGTTCAGTTGAAACACGCGCGTATTCGTGCCGAAGCGAAGCTCATGCGCGCCGACGGTCCACGCCAGATTGTCGTTGATGAAGTAGCGGCTCGCGCGCCGGCCCTGTACCCAGGTGTTGTCGAGACCGCCGACGGTCGTAAACGGAGCGTTCACGCCGACGCCTTCCAGCACGATGGGAAACGCCGCCAGCGTCTGCTGCAGATTGCTCGGGCCGAAAAGGCTCGAGTACCAGGAAAACGCGGGATTGAAATAGTTCACCAGATTCGAGGAGAAGATGTGCGTGTAGCTGGCGGCGAATGAGTAAAGCGGCTGCGGCGAAAGCGCGTTGAAGACCGGATTGATCGGGTCGGTCCAGGCCGCCTGCAGACCCGTGTCGGCCTGGAAGCGATACCAGGTGGTGTTCCGGTCGTCGAGGTTGTAATCGATGCGCGCGGTCTGGACCTGTTCGCGATCGTCGCTCGAATGCGACACGCTCTGCCGGTTGGCACATCCGCTTCCGTTGGGCGCGCCGTCGAGCGGGCAGCCGAGGACCTGCACCGGCGTTCCCGCCGTGCTGCCGTAGAGCCCGAACATTTTCTGGTAGAACGGAACTTCGGCGGCCGGGAGTTGTCCCAACACATACTGCTGAAAGGCGGGGCTGGGGACGGTGGTTGAAGATACGATGGGCAACGCGATCCGCACCCATTCTGTGTCGAAGAAAAAGAACAGCTTGTTATGCAGGATCGGGCCCCCCAGGCTGCCGCCGAAATGATTCACCACCGATCGCGGTTTCTGGTTTCCCGACGTGGCGTTGGTGAAGAAATCCGCCGCGTTGAAACGCGATCCGTTCCAAAGCTCGTACAGGTTGCCGTGGAACTGGTTTGTCCCGGATTTGGTGACGTAATCGACCTGCGATGCGCCGTAACGGCCCTGATCGACCGTGTAGGAAAGCGTGTTCACGGTCACCTCGGCGATTGAGTTCAGCCCCAGCACGAGATTGGTCGAAAGGCCGCTGTTCAGGTTCGTCAGCGGATCGTTGGTTTCGAGACCATCCACGATGTACCCGTTCGAAAGCGCCGGCAGGCCGTTGAATTCCACGTTGCCGTAGCCGTTCGAACTGCCCACGAAATCGTTGCCGCTGCCGGCTGTGTTCATCAGAGCGCCGGAGGCGAACTGCAGCGGATAAGTGAGGTCGTTTCCGGGATTCGGCAGGTTTTCGAGCGCCGGGGCTTTGATAGTTGTCGACGTATTCGGATTATCCGGATTGATTAGCGGCGTTTCGGTGCTGACAGTGACCGCGGTCTTTACGGACGTCAGCTTCAACACGAAGTTGACCGTCTGGCGCTGTCCCAGTCCGGCGGCAACGGAGGGCTCGAATTGCGCCGCGAAGCCCTCGGCGACGGCGGTTACGGAATACGTTCCCGGTTTCAGTTGCGGGAAGTTGAAGCGGCCGGCCTCGTCGGTCTTTGCCGCGCGTTTCGTTCCCGCGTCGGTGCTGACGACGGTCACGGCGGCGCCTGGGATCGGCGCGCCCGCCGGATCGGATACCATGCCCGCGATGGCGCTGGTGGTCTCGCCCTGGGCGAACAGCGGGGCGGCGCAGAGAAGCATGGCGAGTAAATTAGTCTTAACTAATTTAGGCATAGCTAAATCCTAACCCGCGTGCTCCGCTCCATGCAAGTCCTGCGATAATTCTTCTGGTGATTTCGGAATCGGTCGACGACTATCTCAAAGCCATTCTGGAACTGGGCGGCGCGCATGACGAGCGCGTGACGACGAACGCACTGGCGGAGCGGCTGGGCGTCCGCACTCCGTCGGTGACCGGGATGCTGCAGAAGCTCGCGGCGCAGAAGCCGCTGCTGGTTCTGTATGAAAAGCACCGCGGCGTGCAGCTGACGGCGGCGGGCAAGCGGCGAGCCTGGGAGTTGGTCCGCCACCACCG
Organism: Bryobacteraceae bacterium; assembly: GCA_030036985.1. Lineage (GTDB taxonomy): Bacteria > Acidobacteriota > Terriglobia > Bryobacterales > Bryobacteraceae > BOG-234. Next base: position 1,011 of record JASHSD010000333.1, on the reverse strand, counting down.
TCTGCTCGAATTATTTCTGCACGACGTTCTCAAGTACTCCTGGGACGAGGTGCACGACGAGGCCGAGCGGCTGGAGCACTTCATCTCCGAGCGATTCGAAGATCGCGTCTCCGCGATCCTGGGCGATCCGGAATTCGATCCGCACGGTCACGCGATCCCGCGCAAGGATCAATCCGGCGTCTTCCGCGACGAGGCAACGCTGGCTGAATGGCCGCTGCACAAGCCGGCGATCATCAGCAGCGTCTCCGACCGTAACGCCGCGTCGCTGCGCGAACTGGAGCGTCTGGGACTGATGCCCGGCGCGGCGCTGATCGTGGAGCAAAGGAAGTCTTCCGGCGCGCTTGCGGTCCGGCTCGATGGCGGCCCGGAGGTTATCCGTGTGAATAAGGACCTGGCGTTCCGCGTTCTGGTCGGTAATCGACAGCGCTGATATCCTCATTATTTCAGACATGATCGTTGACTCACACCAGCACTTTGTCCGTCTTGCCAAGCGCCCCGAGATCGAGGGCTTTCGCGAAGCGCAGCTCGCGGGAAAGAATCCCGACGCGCTGCCGAACGTCTCCGACGCCGATGTCACAAGAAGCCTGCAGCAGGTCGTCGGCCTGATGGATTCGCGCGGCATCGATATGGCCTTCGCCTCGCCGCGCGCGAAGGCGATGGCGACGCATGACGGCACGGTTGAACAGAACGCCATCTGGGCCGATCTCAACAACAGCCTGGTCCTGCGGGCGTGTCAATTGAACCCCGGCCGCTTTGCCCCGGTCGGCATGCTGGGCCAGCATCCTTCTTGTCCCTCGCCGCGGATTGCGAAACAGATCGAGCGCTGGGCCGGCGAAGGTTTCGTCGCCTTCAATTTCGATCCGGACGGCACCGGAGGCCGCTGGCTCAACCAGCCTTTTACCGGCAAACACAACTACCCGGTGTTCGAGGCGGCGCAGGCCTTGGATGTACCGCTCGTGCTGCACGGCAGCGAATCGATCAACAAGAACTTCCCGCACACGGCGGTTCAAT
>JASHSD010000017.1 GCA_030036985.1 Bryobacteraceae bacterium | reverse complement strand
GGCTCCCCTTCGCCTGCGGCCAAAATGATGCGGCATCGCAGAGCAACCTGTTGCGGAGTCCCGAATGCCCCCGCCCACTGGTTCAATTTCAGCCTGTCGGACTCTCGCAACTTCAATGAAACAGCATTGCGGGACACACTCAGAGTATACGGCAAGCTCTTATAAATAGTCCAGTTATTTGTTGGACACTACACTAGATCACATCGTAAGGACCGAGAGAATCGAAGCGCGGGTCGTCCGCCGACGCAACGATGTAGTGATCCACCCACGGGCACCTGGCGGCCGCTTCTTTCGTGATGTCCTGCGCCACCGTGCGCGCCTCAGGGGAGATCTGTTTGGCCGCGCGCGCCATCCAGGCCAGACCCGCGCCGATCTCGAGGACCGAATGCAGTTCGCTCGATGCCATATGCCCCAGCATTGCCCGCAAACGGTCCGCGATGAAATCCACAATCACGCGCGCCCGCTCGTCGTCGTAATAATCGAACTGAAGCTCGTCGATGTAGAGGATGTCCAGATCGCGCGTGGTCGGGAGTGGAGAAAGATAGACGACATCACAATCATGGCATTGAACCAGGCGGTATTTGGAGCGTTCGAGCGGCGCTATTTTGGTGTTGGCCAATTCTCCCAAATCCGAACTCGCGGTGTTCGAGCAAACAGGGCAGGGCCGCATGAGGACCACGATACCAGCCCGCGGCTCGCCGCAATTCCGCCCGGTCGGCGATGGACCCACATGATAACCTTGAGATTCAATGCCCGCTCGTGTGAGCGAAGCCTTCGTACTGCAAACCTGGCCATTCAAGGAAGGGGATCTGATCGTCAGTTTTCTGACACGCGATTCGGGGAAACTGCGGGGCGTGGCGCGGCGCGCGAGGCGGCCGAAAAGCGGTTTCGGGTCCGGTCTCGAACGGCTTTCGCACATCAAAATGGCTTACTTTCAGCGCGAGAATCGCGAACTGGTCAATATCGATTCCTGCGATCTGCTGCATTCGCAGTTCGGACTGCTGAACAATTTCACGTCGGCCTGTGCGCTGGATTTCGTCGCCGAAGTTTCGGAACAACTGCTGCCGGCGGCGGAGCCGAGCGAGAAATATTTTCGGCTGGTGACGGCGGTGCTCGATCATCTGCGCGAGGCTGGTCCGAGCGCGCAGGCCGTGTGGAAGGCCATCACTTATTTCAGCGTGTGGGCGGTGAAGCTGGCTGGGTTGCTGCCGCAACTGCATGTCTGCCTCGGCTGCGGGTCGTGGCTGGAAGACCCGGAGCAGCCGCAGCGGGCGTTTTTCGGCCGCCATCTGGCCGGGCTTTATTGCCACGATTGCCGGCGCACGCTGGACGCGCGCGGGACGTGGGATCTCTCGGCCGAATCGCGCGCCATCGCCGAGGAGATTCTGCACACGCCGATCACGCAGTTACCGGAACGCGCCTGGGGCCAATCGACCGCCGCCGATCTGCGGCGGTTTCTTACGCAGAAGATGGAGTCTCAGATCGAACGGAAACTGATCACCTTTTCTGTCCTCGAAACCGCCGCATAACGACCATGTCTCAGTCCGTTGCACCGACATTCCAGGAAATTGTCTCCCGCCTCAAGCAGTATTGGAGCGAGCGCGGCTGCGTGATTCAGGAGCCGTACGATGTGGAGGTCGGGGCGGGTACTTCGTGTCCGGAAACGTTCCTGCGGGCGCTCGGTCCGAAGCCGTATCGAACGGCCTATGTGCAGCCGAGCCGCAGGCCGGCGGATGGACGCTACGGCGACAATCCGAATCGGCTGTACAAGCATATGCAGCTGCAGGTGATCCTGAAGCCGACGCCTGCCGATGTGATCGAGCAGTACATGGGCAGCCTGGAGGCGATCGGGATCGATTTGCGCAAGCACGATCTGAAGCTGGAAGAGGACAACTGGGAGAATCCGTCGCTCGGGGCTTGGGGCGTGGGTTGGCAGGTGATGCTGGATGGGCTCGAGATCACGCAGTTCACGTATTTTCAGCAGTGCGGGGGCGTGGATCTGGAACTGGTTCCGGCGGAGATTACGTATGGGCTGGAGCGGTTGACGGCGTTTCTGCAGAACGTCGACAGCGTCTATGACATCGAGTGGACGCGCGGTGTGAAGTATCGGGATGTGCGGTACACGGATGAGCTGCAGTATTCGGTTTATAACTTCGAGCTGGCGGATATTCCGACGCTTTGGAAGCTGTTTGAGATCCATGAGAAGGAAGCGCGGCGCCTCGTGGATTCGTATGCGGAGTATGAGCCCAAGAAGCGGTTTCCGCTGCTCGCGACTTATGACCACGTGCTGAAGTGCAGCAACTTGTTTAATACGCTGGATGCGCGCGGGGCCATAAGCGTGACGGAACGGGCGGCCGTGATCGGGCGCATCCGGAGATTGGCGGTGGATGTGGCGGCGGATTGGCTGGAGCAGGCGGCATGAGCGCCGGAGCCATGCGCCGGGATGAGTCCCGGGGCGGCAGGCACGAGTGCCTGCGCCACAACCTTCTGCTTGAGATCGGCTGCGAGGAGATTCCCGATTCCATGCTCTCGGGCGCTCTCGATTACCTCGGCGGGGCCGTTTCCGGTCTGCTCAAGGAAAATGACTTGGGCGAGCCTCATGTTCGCACCGACGCGACTCCTCGCCGGCTCGTCGTGCGCGCCGAAGGCGTCAGCGCCCGGCAGCCCGACAGCGAAGAACGCGTTTGGGGCCCGGCGAGCAATGCGCCTCCCGCCGCGATCGCCGGGTTCGCGAAGAAACAGGGCATGGCTCCGGAGCAGCTTGAAATCCTGTCCGACGGCAAGGCGATGAAGTACAGCTTTGTGCGTAAAATCGAAGGCCGGCCGACGACGACAATCCTGGCCGAGGCCCTGCCGCAGCTGGTGCTCAAGGCTCCTTTTCCCAAGACAATGTATTGGACCGGCAAGGGCGGCGTTCGATTTATCCGCCCGATCCGATGGATCGTGGCGCTGCTCGACGATCAGGTGGTTCCGTTTGAAATCGCGGGCGTTGCTTCCGGAAACGAATCGAGCGGCCATCGCAAATTGGGCGCGGCGCGCTTCCCTGTCACATACGAAAATTTCGAAGCGAAGCTGCGCGAGAATTTCGTCATTCTGTCCGCGGCGGAACGGCGCAAACGCATTCGCGCAGTCCCGACGAAATACAAATGCGATAACGACCTGCTCGATATGCTGGTGAATCTTACCGAATGGCCGACGCCGTTCACCGGCTCGTTCGATGCGGAGTTCCTCGATCTGCCGAAGGAAGTCCTCATGATGGTGATGCGGCATCATCAGAAATATTTCGCGGTGGAGACAGCGGACGGGAAGCTCGCGCCGAAGTTTGTCGCGGTCACGAATACCGACGGAGATCCCGAGGGGCTGATCCGGCACGGAAACGAACGCGTCCTGCGCGCGCGCTTCAACGATGCGCGTTTCTTCTGGGAAACCGATCAGAAGCGCAAGCTCTCCGAACGCGTGGAGGATCTGAAAAACGTCACGTTCCAGGCCAAACTCGGCTCCTATTACGAAAAAACGGAGCGCATTTATGACCTCGTAAACCGAATGTGTGCGCTGCCCGCCGTATCAAGCCAAACCGATTCCGCACAAGTAAGCAACCATGCGAAACGTGCCGCGCGGTTATGCAAGGCTGATCTCACCACCGAGCTCGTCAAGGAATTTACGGAACTTCAGGGCATTATCGGCGGGCTTTACGCCCGCGCGCAGGGCGAGCCCGAAGAAGTCGCGGCCGCGATCTACGACCATTACAAACCCGTGAGCATGGAAGACACGATTCCCGGAACGATGGCCGGCGCGCTGCTTTCGATCGCGGACAAGCTCGATACGCTGCGCGGCTGCTTCCGCGTGGGTCTGATTCCATCCGGCTCGAAAGACCCGTTCGCGCTGCGGCGCGCGGCCCAGGGCATCGTAAAGATCCTGGTGGAAGGCAAACTGCGCCTGCCGATCCAGACGTTGTGCGACGGCAATCCGCAGTTGGAGGAATTCATGGCGGAGCGCGTGCGCCATTATTTCCGCGAAATTCGCGGGTTCCAATACGACGAAGTCAACGCGGTCCTCAGCTCGGGATGGGACGATCTGCTCGATGTGGAAGAGCGGCTGATCGCCGTCAAGGCGGTGCGTCCGACTGAGGATTTCGAGCCGTTGGCCGCGAGTTTCAAACGCATCCGCAACATCCTGAAGCAGGCCCAGTTCGAAGGCTTGGGCGACAGCCTGCAGGACGGGCTGATTGAGAGCGGCCCCGAACGGGAGTTGTTCGAGGCATTCGAAGTCACGCGTCTGGCGTTGAAGGTTCTGCCCGATTACCGCAGCAGGCTGGAGAAGGTGGCCGGGCTGCGTCCCAAGGTCGATCGGTTCTTCGATAAGATTCTGGTGAACGCCCCGGACCCCGCCGTGCGCCGGAATCGACTCACGCTGCTGCATCATCTGCTGGCCGAATTTTCGACCATTGCCGATTTCTCCGAAATCGTAACCAATTCACCCGAAAGCAAGGAAATCAATTAATGAGCACTAAATACGTTTATTCGTTCGGCGGCGGAACCGCGGACGGCGACGGTTCGATGAAAGATGCGCTCGGCGGTAAAGGCGCCGGGCTGGCCGAAATGTCGCGCGCCGGATTGCCCGTGCCCCCGGGTTTCACCATCGCGACCGACGTCTGCAATATCTATTTCAAGAACAACAATCAGGTGCCCGCGGAGATCCAGGAAGAGATCGACGTGGCGGTGGAGAAGCTCGAAGAAGACATGGGCAAGAAGCTGGGCGACGCGTCCGATCCGCTGCTGCTGAGCGTGCGCTCGGGCGCGAAATTCTCGATGCCGGGCATGATGAACACCATCCTGAACCTGGGTCTGAACGATACGACCACAGCAGGCCTCGCGGAGAAGAGCGGCAACGAGCGCTTCGCTTACGACTGCTATCGGCGCTTCATTCAAATGTTCAGCGAAGTGGCGCTCGACGTTCCCATGGAGAAGTTCGATCACATCTTCGATGCGCGCAAGGCGAAGGTGAAGGCGAAGCTGGATACGGATCTCACGGCCGCGGATCTGAAGGCGATCATCGCCGACTACAAGAAAGTGGTGCAGAAGGAAACCGGCGATCCGTTTCCCGAAGATCCGGCAGCGCAGCTTTCGATGGCGCGCGACGCGGTGTTCCGCAGCTGGTGGACACCGAAGGCGATCTACTACCGCAAGATGGAAAAGATTCCCGACGATATCGGCACCGCGGCCAACGTGCAGACGATGGTCTTCGGGAATATGGGCGAGACTTCGGGCACAGGCGTCGGCTTCACGCGCGATCCCGGGTCGGGCGAGAAGGTGTTTTACGGCGAGTTCCTGATGAACGCGCAGGGCGAAGACGTCGTGGCCGGCATTCGCACGCCGCATCCTATAGCTGATCTCGAAAAGGTCCTGCCCGAGGCGTTCACGCAGTTGCGCGAGATTACGACGAACCTCGAAAAGCATTACAAGGACATGCAGGATTTCGAGTTCACCATTCAGGAAGGCAAGCTGTACATGCTGCAGACCCGCAACGGCAAACGCACGGGTCATGCGGCTGTGCGGGTTGCCGTGGCGATGGTGGAAGAGGGGATGATTTCGAAGAAAGACGCGGTGCTGCGCGTGGCTCCGAATCAGCTGGATCAGCTGCTGCATCCGATCTTCGATCCGAAGACGCTGAAGGAACTGACGAAGGTGACGACGGCGATTTCAGCATCGCCCGGCGCGGCTGTGGGACGAGTGGCCTTCTCGGCGGAAGACGCGATCGAAATGGCGGAGAAGAGTCCCGTGGTGCTGGTGCGCAAGGAGACTACGCCGGACGATATTCACGGCATGGATGTGGCGAAAGGCATTCTGACGGCGATCGGCGGCAAGTCGAGCCATGCGGCTGTGGTGGCGCGCGGGATGGGTCGGCCGTGCGTGGTGGGCGCGAGCGGCATTCGCATCGATGAACCGAAGAAGGTGTTCACCGCGCAGTTGGACGGCAAGACCGTCACGGTGAAGGAAGGCGATTTCATTTCGCTCGACGGCACGACCGGCGACGTTTATCTGGGCCAGGCGAAATCGATCGAACCCGATCTGACGCACGCTTACATCGGCAAATTCATGGGTTGGGCGGATGAGTTCCGCGGTAAGTTCGGCGTGCGCGCGAATGCGGATATTCCACGGGATGCGAAAGTGGCGAAGCAGTTCGGCGCCGAAGGCATCGGCCTGTGCCGCACCGAGCACATGTTCTTCGCGGAGGACCGTCTGCCGTTCGTGCAGGCCATGATTCTGGCGAAGGATGAGAAGTCGCGGCGGAAGGCGCTGCAAAAGCTGCTGCCGATGCAGCGGTCGGATTTCGCCGGGCTGTTTAAGGCGATGGACGGGCTGCCGGTAGTGATCCGGACTCTCGATCCGCCGCTGCACGAGTTCCTGCCCAAGCGCGAAAACCTGATGGTGGACGTGGCGGTGCTCCCGGATGCCGATATCAAGAAGAAGAAGGAGATGTCGGAGCGGTACAAGATTGCGGTGAAGGATCTGAAGAAGGAATTGCCCGCGCTGCTGCATCGCGTGGAGGAACTGCACGAATTCAATCCGATGCTGGGGCATCGCGGCTGCCGGCTCGGCGTGACTTATCCCGAGATCACCGAAATGCAGGCCCGCGCTATTTTCGAGGCCGCGGTGCAGGTGTCGAAGAAGGGGGTGAAGGTGATTCCCGAGGTGATGATTCCTCTGATCGGCGGCGTGGAGGAGTTCGATAACCAGAAGAAGATCGTGGATCGCGTGGCCGCCGAGGTGTTCGAAAAGGCGGGCGAGAAGGTGAAGTACATGGTCGGGACGATGATCGAGATTCCGCGCGCGGCGCTGACGGCGGATCGCGTGGCGAAGGAGGCGGAGTTCTTTTCCTTCGGCACGAACGATCTGACGCAGACCACAATGGGGCTTTCGCGCGACGATTATACGCGGTTCCAGAAAGACTACGAGAACGAGAAGATCTTTAGGGCCGATCCGTTCGCGGTGCTGGACCAGGAGGGTGTGGGCAAGCTGGTCGAGATGGCGGTGAAGCTGGGGCGCGAGGCGCGTGAGCATCTGGAGGTCGGGATCTGCGGCGAGCACGGCGGGGAGCCGAGTTCGGTGCAGTTCTGCTATCGCGTGGGCATGGATTACGTTTCGTGTTCGCCGTATCGCGTGCCGATCGCGCGGCTGGCGGCGGCGCAGGCGGCGATTTCGGGGGATAAGGCGGAATCGATGCGGACGGCGTAGATGGCTGGCAGGTTGTGCCGGTTTGGCCGTGGGAGACGCAGGACAGGCCATCCGTTTTCTGTATCTTGATGTGGATCGTCCAACATAAAGGAGGTTATGTTGGGTGTCGCTGTGGGGCCGAACAGCCGGGGCCTTTTTGTGCAAAGAAAAAATGCGACGTCGGTAGCTGCTTCGCCATGCGCCGTCTTTGCCGCGCCATCGCCAACGCCGAGCGCAGATTCGACCTGTCTCCTTTTGGGCTCAACCCACTGTCTGCCCTTCTTTGCGTTGCGAGTGGTCGCGTGCTGGTAGAAGACCAAGACGTCATTGGCACGCATCGCGTTCCAAATTTCAGCAATCTCTGATTCGAGGACGTGCTCCAATAGAGGTTTCTTCGGCTCAAGCCCAGTGTCCGGGTCGAGGAAAATGATGCATGGCGAATGGACTGAAAGCGCCGGTAACTCGACCAGAACCTTCCGAAGATATGTTTCACGATCCGAAAGCGGTGAGTTGAAAACTTTGATTTCAACGCCGCTGTGGATCAGCCTCTCGATGTCCATCACGTTTCGAGAAAGATGCCTGATGACAGCGTCTGGCATCAGGTATTTGTGGCCATCGATCTCGATGGATTTATCAAGGGTTTCTGGCCGGTAGTATGCGACCTGTATGACCCGGCTTGCACCGTACTGGCTGGCGAGTTGGAGAAGAACGCTCCACTTCACATAATCGCGCTTATCACCATACCATTTATCCCTCACCGCACCAGCACCATTTGCCCCATATGATGCGCCGACACTCCTGTATTTACGGCGTCCCTTTGCGGAGATAGCCGCCCGATTTAATCAGCGGCCATGCCTTCTTGTAAGGCATCAGCGCTTCGTGTCTGGCCCGCCAATGAGCGTCGATCCCGTCAAATCCGCTGCCTTTGAACTGATGTCCGCACTCAGGACAGACATTTTCGACCTTTGCAGTCGGATTTCCTGCTGGCCATTTCACGGCTTCTGACGATACCGGTGGCAGGTCCCTGGCGATCTCCCTCTGCAATCGCTGAGAGCACAGCGGCAGCACTTCTCGTACAGCGATCTCGAGCGATGCTTTGGCTCGCTCGACCTCCGAGAGCGATAGGGGCTTGTCTCCGGGCCTCGGATGGTTTATACGATTACGGATGATCCGGGCGCTGTTGACGCCATAATAGTCCGAAAAGGTGGGTTTCTCCTTGTGCTCATCGATCAGCTTTTGAAGTTCCGGCGAGCTTCCCGGGCCGGAATGAATTTGCGAAATTTCGCGAAGGCAAGCCTCTAAATCCGTCGCCAGACCTAATACGGCAAGGCACGTCGGGTGCTTTCGGCTGAGCGGTTCCATAGGTCGCATGAGTGTCTCCGGCTGATCCTGTAGTCTATAACGACGTCGTACCTCGCCGATCGACCAATGCGCGGCAAAACGTCGCGCGGCTCACTTTTCAGCATTCGGACACCGTCGGGCCTCGCGTTCGTCGGCCGCCTACGCGTGCCGCCCCTGGAGGCATCTTCCGGAGATGCTCTCGTTGTGGGGCCGTACCCCTCGTCTGGATTTTGGGCCGAAAACGTGGAATCATGAGGCAGGAGGGATGCGGCGATGCCACACGAAACGATCGACTGGTCGGACTGTCCGCTCGTTGAAATCAAGCCGGGCGTACAGAGCGGCGCTCCGGTGCTGCGCGGTACCCGTATGCCGGTTGCCGCGATTGTCGACAATTTCGTCTACGGCGTAAGCGTCTCCGGGATCGCAGAACAATTTGAAATTCCCGAGGACTGTGTTCGCGCTATCGTGACGTACGCCGAGCGTCATCGCGTTGCGCATTCTGTTTGATAAGAACGTCCCTGTCGGTGTGCGGCGCTTCCTGGCCACACACGAGGTGCGAACGTTCGTCGAGACGGGATGGCCTGTCCAGCTTGAAAACGGCGATTTGCTAACCGCCGCCGAGGCGGAAGGATTCGATGTGCTGGTCACATCCGATCAGAATATCCGGTATCAGCAGAATCTCACACGCAGGAAGATCGCGCTGGTCGTGCTCGGATCCAACATCTGGCCGATTGTCGTCAATCACGGGGCTGAGATTCTCGCCAAGGCCAGCGCCGCGGCGCCGGGGAGCTACGAGTTCATCGAAATGCCACTGCCCCCGCGGCCGCGCCGCGGTAGGCGTTGAGAACGTCTCAAAACTCTCGTTCCGTCCGTTCCGGATCGCCTTTCGCGCAATCCGGTAGAAGCGTTCGAGAGACGCTCCTGTTTCCGGATGTTTCGCGGTCGGCAATTTCACGCCGCGTCTTAAATGACAGCGGTAATATGAAGCGAGGCGCACATGGCGACGACCGCCATCATGACCGGTTCCCAGTTTGACGCTCTGCCTTATGAGGAGGGCCGTCGATGGGAGCTCGTGGGAGGCGAACTCATTCCTGTGCCCAGCCCGACTCCGGAACACCAGGAAATTCTGCAGCAGATTTTGTTCGCACTGATGGCTTATTTCAGCGCGAATCGGGAGGTGGGCCGTGTTTTTACGGATCTGGAGTTTGCGCTTGACGCGGATTACCGCGTCCGGCCCGACGTTCTGATTCTGCTGGGCGAACGGGCGGCTTCCCTCGACATGAAGCGCGTCCCCGTGCCCGGCGCGCCGGATCTCGCCGTCGAAATCATTTCGCCGTCGGAACGCAGTTTCGAGACTCAGCAGAAGCTACACGCGTATTTGCAATACGGAACGCGGGAGGTCTGGCAGGTTTATCCGAAGTCGAAAGCGGTCGTGGTTCATCGCGGCGGAACGAGTACGACGTTCACAGAGGATGAGCGGATCGAGACGCCGCTTCTGCCCGGTTTCGCTCTTGAGGCCAAGACGCTGTTCTGAGGAGATAAATAGTGGTAGCGGGCCTGGAGGAAGTCGATGCGTTCATCCGTAACGCGGTAGACCAGCCGGTGTTCCTGCGTGACGCGCCTCGGCTTCAACCAGATCCAGCACCCTGAACGCGGTATTGCGATCCGACTTGATCCAATAGCGAAGAGCATCCTTGACCTCGGGCCTGAACTCAGGCTGAACAACTGCGATCCGGTTACTCGCCTTGGCCACCGGGGATCTCGCGCCGCAGGTGGTCAACAGTCGAGGCCTTCCCTTTGCCCTGCTGCGCTCTTCTGAGCGCGGCCAGAAGGCGGCGGGCGTTTTGCGGCGACCGCAGAAGATGCGCGGTCTCCATCAGTCCCGTCAGTTCACGAGCCGGTATCAGTGCAACGTCCCGTGCGCCCCGGCGGCGCACAATGACCGTTTCCTGCTCATCCGCGACTCGATCCAGTACGGCGGCCAGATTTTGCCGCAGGTTTGTGTAGGTGGTCTCGACAGCCATATCTATGCCGATTGTACGGAATCCTGTAAGTAGCCGGCTGCTGATGCCGCAAGGTGAGTTTCCGCAGGATGACTTTTTACCCGCGGTCGCGGACGAGGCGGTATTGTACAAATGCCGATGACATTTGATCAGAATCCCACGATGCGGTTCAGCGCCAGGGTCGCCGATTACGTTCGATACCGGCCTGGTTATCCCCCGGAGATCGTTGGCGCCCTCGCGCAGGAATGCGGGCTGACATCCGCGTCGGTAATCGCCGATATCGGGTGCGGTCCGGGAAACCTCGCGAGAATCTTTCTGGAGAACGGCAATCGGGTGATCGGGGTAGAGCCGAATGCACCCATGCGCGAAGCGGGCTTCCGCGAACAGGCCTTCGCGGGATCGCAATTCGAGGCTGCCGACGGACGGGCCGAGGAAACAGGCCTCGCCACCGGGTCCGTCGATTTCGTGACAGCGGGTCAGGCGTTTCATTGGTTCGAACCCGGCCCGACGCGAGCCGAGTTCTTACGAATTCTCCGACCGGGCGGCTGGTGCGCGCTGGTGTGGAATGAACGCCGGCACGGCTCAGCTTTCCTCGACGAATACGAGCAGCTCCTGATCCGGCATGGGAACGACTACGCCAAGATCCGCGACAAACGAAACTCGGCGATGGATGTGGTGCATTTCTTCGCTCCGCAACCGGTGAATCGTCGCGAGTTCACATACACCCAGCAGTTCGATTTCGCCGGGCTCCGCGGTCGGCTGTTCTCGTCGTCCTACGCGCCCAAGCCGGATGACCCGGGGTATGAGCCGATTATGCAGGGATTGCGCCGCGTTTTTGACCGATTCGCGCAGAACGGTGTTGTGGCGTTCGATTACGAGACGTTTCTTTATTACGGTCGATTGGCGTAGCGGCACGGATCGATCTCGCGCGGGTTCCGTTAATCGTCGCTTCCTGGGCGCTTCTTGTGTTCGGCGGAGTTCGCTTCGGGTCTTCTTCGATGCGCAGCAGCCGGCGTTCTTCCCGCGTGTGAATCAGGCCTCTGGGAGCACGTCGATGTGTTTCAAGATGCTGAAGCGCTTAGGTGCGGAATGGCCTCGACGAGTTGGGTCGGAGTCAGCCGGGTTGCGTATCGGCGCGCGGCACAATCCTGAATGCCTGGTTCAGGACATGCTTCCAGCCACCGGCGCGCCCTGCCGTTTTGCGGAGGTCCACATGGTCGCTCCGGCTCGCTGCTTGAGGTTCCGTTGGATTTGGCTCAAAGCCGCGCAGGACATGAACAGGGTGAAGATTTTTTTGACCCCGGCGAGGGGCGGACGAGGGCGTCCGCCGCGGTTCAGGGGGAACCGCCCCCACAGGCATTAAAGAATTGACAGGGGCAAGAAGAACTGCACTAAATGAGAGAGGACCAGCGCGGCTTGCGGAACCAGATCGCGGGATTTTCCGGAACATGCATGACGCCGTGTCCGCGGAGGCACAGCAGTTCCGTGCCGTTCCACTCCAGAAGGATGCGGGAGCCGCTTCCCATCCGCACCGGCTTGTCGAGAAGGCGCAGACAGGTGGGACAGCGCCCTCGTTGATCCATCGTGGCCCAGCGAATCCCCATGAAAAGCCCCAACGCCGCGATGTCAATCCGCAGGGCACAACCGGCCAAGGCCGAGGCGCCGAAGGAGACGATCAACAGCAGCAACGTGATTTTGGCAATGTAAAAGCAGACCCGCCGGAGCCAGTTGCGATGACCAGGATATTCGCCCAAAGCAGGGCCGCTGGTGAGAGCCACAACGGGCCAGAAAATCATGCAGAACGGCAGCAGCCCGACGAGCAGTTCGCCGGCTGACATTGGCGCTTCGGGAGCAAAGAGATTCGCCCCCATTGCGGCGAGAGCCAACAGACCCAGGAGCGCCAGGCAGCGGAAAGGCGACTCGAGCGGATGCGGGCATTCGATGGCCGGCGGGTCGGGAAACGCATGCCGGTCTGCGAGCATCAGCACCGAGCCGTAGCGCCGGCATATACCGGCATTTCTTCGCTTCGACAGCGCATCGCGCAGCGATCCCAGGCAAAACGACGTGAGGCGTCTGTCGCCGCCTTCCCGCATCGCGTACCAGAGTTCCGTCTGCCACTCCGCGCGCCACTCGGCACGATCGGGTTCGCGCACGATTCGCGTTCCCGCCCACAGAATCGCCAGATGCAGGCGGGTCATCGCCATGCGAAGAGTATACCTATGTAGCATACTGCTTGACAAGACAAATATAGTTTGCTACATAGGGTACACACGCCATGCTGGAACTGCGCAACGTCTCCAAACACTTCCTCGGGACTCCCGCCGTAAAGGACGTCAGCTTCCGCGCCCTTCCCGGCGAGATTACCGGCTATCTGGGGCCCAACGGCTCCGGCAAATCCACCACCATGAAAATGATCAC
>JASHSD010000332.1 GCA_030036985.1 Bryobacteraceae bacterium | reverse complement strand
CCAAAACCGTTCATCTGGACGGCCACGGTTGAATCGATCGTTGAAAAACTGTCACGCTGCAAACAAACTCTGGAAAAGATTCTGCCCGGCTGCACATCACCACGGTCGCGGAAATCAAAAACCGCCCCGAAACAATAGTCCAGTTATTTATTGGACACTACACTAGGGAGGTCGGAGAGTTTGAACAGGGGTGCCATGCAGCGGTTCCCACCGGTGACCTGACGCCCGCCCAAGTGGCGGCGCGGGATGCGGCCTGCCGTTCACTTTTCCCCGCAGCGGATACGTTCCGCCAGAAGTTCGAAGCTTTGATGCGTGGCTTGGCGCATCTTGAACAGGTGTACGCACAGGAGCGGAAGGCACAGGAAGGGTTGCTCCAAACTGCGCAACGCCTGGAGTGAAAAACGCCGATGAGGCCATCGCAAACACTTCTCGACCCGGACCCGCGATACGCAACCATGGTCCGTGTGGACACGGAAACGGGTAACGTTCGCCCGATGCACATCAGCGACTTGCATTCTCTGGTGAGTCCGGTTGAACTTGGCCCGGAAGTCCCAGACGAAATCCGCTTGCAATTCGACGTGGCGCGGAGTGCCTTCGTATATTCGTGGTTCGCCTTCGAACTGGTGACATTGGCGGAACAGCAGAGTTACGCTGTGCTTGAAATGGCGCTTCGACTCCGCGCCGAAAGGAAATCTCTGCGAAAGTCATCGTCAGGTGATCTTAAGACGCTCTTGGACAACGCCGTGAGGCGAGGTTGGCTTCGGCGCGAGGATTACGAAATACCATCTCCCTCGTTGCCCGGCAAGACGCTCTCAATCCTGGACCTCATGAAGCGTTTGCGGAACAATTTGGCTCATGGCAACGTGCATCTGTTCCCCGATGGCTCTCTCGAAATGATGAAAATTTGCGCTGCGATCGTTTCGAAGCTCTTCCCCGACAAACCCGAACGATTGGAGTCAGAGGCCGGTTGACAGGGCGCGTGGAAGACACCGGCTATGTGCTTGATCTCCTTCTTCGTCACACGATTCCGGGGCGAGTGCTTGACGCGATGTATTGGACGCTTGCGGCGATTCTCACGCTCCTGCTGTGCGTCGTCCGGCCACACTTTCGCAACAGCTGACGCCTCACAGTTCAGACAAGTCGGCAGGCGCTTCCGCTTTTCTCACCCCGCGGGCGCGCCGATCGCTTTTCGAATCGCATGCGGCGGGTTGATTGACACCGATCTTCCACCGTAATATTCGCCCCCGTAAGATGGGAAAGCCGCGAATCCATGGAGAATCACCCGGTCGACATTTGGACGATTCCGCTGACCCGCGAATTCCCGAACCGCCTTTCGGAAGACGAAGCGGCGCGGGCGAAACGCTTCAAATTCGAAGAGGACCGCGTTCGCTGGACGCGCGCTCGCTCGTCGTTGCGCATTCTGCTGTCGAGGTATGCGGGCGACGATCCGACCGATCTCGTGTTCGCGTACGGCAAACATGGCAAGCCGACGTTGCCGTTGAGCGCGGTTCAGTTCAATCTTTCGCACTCGGGGGATTGGGCGGTGCTCGCGGTGTCGCGCGACGTTGCGGTGGGGGTCGATATCGAGCGGATGCGTCCCGGCGTGGATGTAGCCGCGCTGCTGGAACGGTTGGGCGAAACCGATCTGCCGAAAACGACGCCGGAACTCTACCAGGTGTGGACCCGGCGCGAGGCGAAGACGAAAGCGACGGGTGGGGCGCTATTCGATAAGCCCGTCGACGGTGTCTGCGTGATGGATATCAAGGCGCCCGATGGTTATGCGGCCGCAGTGGCGCTGGTGGGGCACAAGCCAATGGCCGAATACCGGACCTTGCCCTATTTGGATTTGGGCAATCGATAGAAGCTGCCGCCGACCGATCGCATGACCGCGCCCCAGAGCGCCTGATTGAGTTCCGTCAAATCGTCCATGTTCACAGGGATCGACTGCACATGCAATCCGGCCATCTCATCGGTTGTGCCCGGTCCGTAATGCACGCGCTTCGGCGGCGAGTTCGGGTTGCGCGGATTGGCCGCAGAGTTGTCGTACACGAATTCCATCTCGAGGCGGCTGTCCGCCGGCAGGCGGATGGGGTGCGCGTATTGAAACTGGTCCTGCCAGTTGAAGTCCCAATCGCGCAGATTGAGCAGCCATTGCTTGCGCCCGTCGGGCAGGATGGCCCAACCCCGCATCTCGCGGCAGAGCAGGTGCGCGTGCGGAATGATGCCGACTGCGTCGATGGCGACCGGTATGGTAAAGTGCGCGCGCACCACGTAATGCGGGTCGCCCGCAGGGATGTCGATGTCGTTCGAGGTGAGGCCGACGTCGACCACGCGGCGCACCGGCGCCTGGTCGGTGAAATAGAAGCCTACGCTCCACTGGTCCTGCTCCGGTTTGCCGTCGGGATGATAGTGGACCTGCGCCACCAGCTTCGATCCCGCCTGAAGCGGCGGCGCTGCGCCATCCAGCATGCGGATTGGGCCCATGCCCGGCGACCAGCCGCCCAGGCCAAGGGTCGGGAAAAGCCCGACCGTGCCGAAGCAGGGATAGCGTGGCTTGTGTAAGATGCCCTGGCTGATATCCGTGAACAGCAGCGAGTGGTGCACCACGCGCCGGTTCGAAGGCCGGAACTCGACCGCGCGGATATAGGTGCTCTTCGCCAAGTGCATGGGGACTATGAAGCACTCGTAGATATCCGGCCCGTCCGCGGGGATGTTGAAAGGCTCGGGCAATTGCACGATGAGGTCGGGCTTGCCCAGTTTCCAATCGTTGTTGAATTGGGGCGGCGGCGGGAGTTTGGCGGGATCGCCTTCGCGCGCTCCGGTGGCGGCCCAGCGCTGGATGGTCGCGATCTCGGCTTCGGTCAGCCGGCGTTCGTTGGCGAAGTGGTTGTAGCCGGGGACGGGCTTCCATGGCGGCATCAGGCGGGTCCGTGTGACGTCGGCGATCAGGCGCGCGCGTTTGTGGGCATCGTCGAAGGTGACGAGCGGGAACGGGGCGACTTCGCCCGTGTGGTGGCAAACGGCGCAGTGTTTGTAGAGGATCGGCGCGATGTCCCGCGTGAAAACGGGTGGTGGCGCGGGATGGGCGGCCGCGGCGGCAAGAAGCAATGCCAGCACTATTGATTACTGTACCGCCTGTGCAGCTTTCCACGAGCCCGTGATATTTTTTAAGAACGCAAAAAACCGCTTGCCTGCGCGCGCGGCTCGGAAGGGGCTTCTTGAGCCATGACCGCAAGGGAGTGGTTGAACCGGTTATTCTGCGTCAGCGCCTAAGAGCTGAGGAAAGGAGGCATTTCCGTAATGCGATACGTATTCACCCCGCTTAGTAAAGCGACGATCGGCGTGTTTCCGAATTACCTGCTTTCCGCCCGTCCTCGCTAGGCCAACCTCGAAAAAAATTTCGGCGCCCACAGCCGAAGTGTGTCTCCTGAAGTGACCTTCAGTCTCTTTCAGGGCACAACGTGGAGTTTATATCCAAATTCATGAACGCGAATATGTTCCAACCACTTCCGGGTCTCAGCACAGATAAAATTCGCGAGATCCTCGTGAGACGCATCGATCAACAGAAGCAAGCGGTCGGCATTGTCGTGGGTATCATCGAACCCGCGGGCCGCCGCGTCGTCGCTTATGGCAAGCTCGCCAACGACGATTCACGCACGCTTGACGGAGATACCATCTTCGAAATCGGTTCCGTCACCAAGATTTTCACCTCGCTGTTGTTGGCGGACATGGTAACCCGCAAAGAGGTCGCCCTCAACGATGCGGCCGCCAGATATCTTCCCGAAAATGTCAGGGTGCCTGAGCGGAGCGGCAAATCCATAACGCTGCTCGATCTTTCCACGCACAGCTCCGGGCTGCCAAAGAACCCCGGTAACCTGAAGCCGAAGGACCCCGGAAATCCTTACGCCGACTTCAGCGTGGACGATTTGTACGAGTTCCTTTCCGGCTATGAACTGCCGCGCGACCCCGGCTCCGAGTTTGAATATTCAAATCTGGGCGCCGGGCTGCTGGGTCACCTCCTCGCATACGGCGCCGGAATGGATTACGAGAGCCTGATAACAAGCCGAATTGCGCGACCGCTCAACATGCCGGACACCGGTATTACGCTCTCTCCCGTTCAGAAGCGGCGCATGGCTGCCGGTCACAATGCGGCGCTCGCGCCCGTCCCCAACTGGGACCTTCCGACGTTTGCCGGCGCGGGCGCGCTGCGCTCCTCCGCCAACGACATGCTGACGTTTCTGGAGGCATTCCTCGGTTACAGAGAATCGCCTCTTGCAGCCTCCATGAAAGCCATGCTCGATGTTCGCCGCCCCATCGGCAAGACGAAGTTTGAGATCGGTTTGGGGTGGAATATTTTCCGGGATACGATTTGGCATGACGGCGGCACGGGAGGCTTCCGCTCATTCACGGGATGCGATCTCAAAGCGCGTACCGGGGTGGTTGTACTGTCCAATGCTTTTACTCTGTCCGGTGTCGACGACATCGGCACTCATCTCCTGAACCCGAAGGCGCCGCTCGCCGACCCCGAGTCTCCAAATCTGCGCACTGGGATTCGTGTTGATCCCAAGCTCCTCGATAATTACACGGGCCGCTATCAGTTGGCGCCGAACCGCATTCTCGAAATCACCCGCGCGGGCGAGCGGCTCTTCGTACAGACTTACGCAGACGCCATTGCCGGGCCGATGTTTGAAGCGTTTGCCGAAAGCGAGAAAAATTTCGCCGTTCAGGCGACCGGCTCAAAAATCACCTTTGAAACCGGCCCCGACGGACGCGCCACAGGCCTGATTATGCACCGAACCGGCCGCGAACCCATGCCCGCCGCCCGCTTGCCGTGACTCCTCACGCCGGCTTGCTATTTTGATTCGGCAGGCTTGCACGTCAAGCCTGCCGGGCCTTTCGTGCGGCCGCTGCGCTTGTAAAACGGTCCCGTCGAATCTTCACAATCGATTGATTCTGAAGATCTTGATTGGTGCGCCCGGAGTGATTCGAACACCCGACCTACTGGTTCGAAGCCAGCCGCTCTATCCAACTGAGCTACGGGCGCACACGGTCCAGCGGGTACAAACGAGTTTAGCACCCGATCGGGTATCCTGATCGCGTGAAGGCTCCGGTTGAAAACGAGATCAAATTGGCCGCCGCGAGCGCGCCCAAAGCCCGCGCCCTGCTGCGCCGCCTCGGCTTCCGCGTGGTCAAACCGCGGATCTTCGAAAAGAACCTCGTCCTCGACGACGACCGGGGTTCCCTTCGCGAAAAAGGCATGCTCCTGCGCGTTCGCGGCGCGGGCAAGAAAGTCAGCTGCACGTTCAAAGGACCCGACCAGCCCGGCCGCCACAAGCGCCGCGTCGAAAACGAATTCACCGCGTCGGATCTCAGCGCCTGTCTTGCGGTCTTCGCCGGAATCGGCTTCCACGAAGCCTTCCGCTATGAGAAGTACCGCACGGAATTCGAGCGATCCGGCGAACATGGGACCGCCACGCTCGACGAAACGCCCATCGGCGTCTATATGGAACTGGAGGGTCCGGCGCGATGGATCGACCGCACTGCGAAATCCATGGGTTTCAGCCGGGACGCCTACATCACGGGCAGCTACGGGCAGCTTTACAACGAGTGGTGCGAGGCTCGCGGAATCAAGCCCACCGATATGCGTTTCAGGCGCTGAGGACTTATCACAAAATAATCAATCCATTTGCGAAGAACCGCTTGCTTGCGCGCGCGGCTCGGAACCGGCTCCTGAGCCATGACGCAAGGAGAGTGGTTGACGCCTAATGCGTCTGCAGTTGAACCAGCTTCTGCTTTTGCGGCTGAGCGGCCGCGGGCGCCGGAATGGTCTGGGGCGCGCGCCAGAAATCCATATACGACGTGTAATGCACGCACGCCACGGTGCAGCGCGGAGCGCAGCCTTTTTCGGTGATGAATTCGCGCCGGATATCTTCGACCGTGTACCGCTCCAGCGGCGTGGCGGGATAACCGCGCTGCTGTGAACAGTAGTGCACCAGGCCGTCTTCGCAGACATACAAGTACCGCGCCCCGGAGCGGCATTTCCATTTGTTTTCCCGCCCGGCCGCGATATTATCCTGAAAATAATTCATGCGGGCGTAGTTCTTTTTGCCCATGTCCCGTACCTTCAGGAAAATGTTCTGCTCGTCCTGCGACAGCGGCTGAAGCTGGCCGTCGCTGTCGTGGATGATCCCGACGCTCGAAGTGAAGCCCAGATCCACGGCGCGTTGCGCGACCTCGATGGCGTCGTGCGGGTCGTGAATCCCGCCGCCAACTACCGAATTGATGTTGACATGAAAGTGCGCATGTTCCGACAACAGCTCCAGCTTCTTGTCGAGCACATAAAGGCTCTTCTTCGAGACATCGTCCGGCTTCACGTTGTCGATCGAGATCTGCATGTGCTCGAGGCCGGCGCGGTTGAGCCGCCGGATGCGGTCGGCGGTCAGCAATAAGCCGTTGGTGATCATGCCCGCGATGGCGCGGCGCTTGCGGATATGCGCGATCAGATCGTCCAGATCGGGATGCAGGAGCGGCTCGCCGCCGCTGAACGCAAT
>JASHSD010000331.1 GCA_030036985.1 Bryobacteraceae bacterium | reverse complement strand
CAATCGCAGTTGACACAGCGGAAATTTACGCGCGCGCTCGGCCGCGGCACGGCCCTCGCATCGCCCGCCATACCGTCTGCGGCGTGATCGGCAGCGCGATGTCGCGCACGCCAAGATGCCACAGCGCATCGATCACCGTATTGCCGATGGCAGCCGGCGCTCGTCCCCGCGCGTGCTTTAGACGCTGGATTCCCGCTTTCGCGGGGATGATGCGTATATAACTCATTGTTTTTCATAGATAAAAATAAGCTAAAATCGACTGTGCAGGCGTTGTGCAGGCGAAACACGCGATTTCTGGGGAATCGTCGATTTTTAGTCTGCCTCCATACCGTCGGAAATGCAAACGGCGGCGAGATATGGCGTTGGCATCGGACTTTCAGCTCGCCTGCGAGTCGCACGGCGTGAAGCCTCAGCGCGGAGAAGACCAAACGAAATAGAAATGGCCGGAGTCGCGCGAACGGCTCCGGCCAAAGTTTTGAGGCTTGGGGTCAGGCTTGCGGCGCGGTGCGCAGCAAAGCTGGAAGCCAGCCCTTACCTTTCAGTGCCGCTTCGGCGGCTTCGGCCATCGCGGCTTTCTTCATGCCGCCGATGTTCTGCGCCGCCTGCCCGGACACGCCGTCGCGCACGGCATGCGCGATGCGGTCCTTGCTGACGCGGTTGAAATACCCCGCCGCGCTCGGTTGCCAGTAAGCGGTCATGTCGAGCGCAACCTCGCGCGCGAGAACGTCCGCATGCGCCAGCGCGTCGGGCTGACGGCCGCGCACCTGCAAGGCGTTGGCGCTGAGCGAAACGCAATGCGAAAGGAGAGCCATGCGCTCGCCATCCGAGAGGCCGTGAATGAACGTCCACAAGGCTTCGGGTTCCTCGGGCATGCGTTTGCCCCATGCCGCGTGACGTTCGGCGGTCTGCCGCTCGGCCTCGCTTTCATCGATGCCGGGCGCATGCCCCGAGAGCCACGCCATCTTCGGCGCGATCTCAAGGCATGTACACGCGCCGCCCTTGAAGAACGTATCGAGCGCCAGCGCATGAACGAGGGCGAGGAAAGCCGTCTCCGGACGCTTCGCCAACTCGTTCCGCAGGGCCGATGTGCGGTATGCGGTCAGTTCCGCAACCAGCTTCTCAGACAAAGGCGCAAGCCCGTCCGCGTCCTTCGCTTTGGCCTTGGCCGTTTCGTCCTTGGCCTTACCCTTTGACTTAGGCTCGTCCTCCGCACGGACAAAGCCTCGCTCGATTCGCACCGCACCGTCATGCCCGAGCGTCACGAACGCACCGGCAAGCGCGATATCGCGCTCGGCGTAGGCATGCTTATTTAGCCCCTCGACGGCAGCCTCGATGCGTTGCAGCTTGGCGGCATCGCCCTCCGGCACATCGCCGTCCGGGTATTTGTCGAACACGGCCTTGTAACGGGCTTCCAGCTTGCGGAGACGCTTGCGCTCCGCCTTCGACAGCGGCACCTGTTTCGGGAATACCCGCCGCATGTCGGCCCAAGCCTCGCGGTCGAGCTCCGGCTCGGCCACGACCCACCGCCAGCCTTCTTTCGCGACCTTCTCCGCCTCACGTTGCAGCTTCTCCCGCGCGAGACGATTCAAAAGCTCGGCATCGGCGAAGAAGCCGCCGCCCCGCGCGTCGAACAGGTCGCGGATGATCGTGCCGCCTGCCTGCTCATAGGCCGTAGCACCGACAAACAGCGCACGCCGGTCGTCCGAACGCACCTGACCCTCGCTCAGGGCACGAAGGATTGTCTCTCGGCTGCGGTTGAAGCGGGGCAACTCGCTCCACACCCGCTCCTGCCGTTCGTGATCCTCGGTAATGGCGAAGGCGGATAGCTGGTCGAGATTCATCTCGCCCGTGCGGTACAGCGCCATCAGCTTGGGGCTGACCGCGCCCAGCTTGAGCCGCTGCCGCACGACCGCCGCCGTGACGCCGAACCGGGCCGCGATGTCCTCGGCGCTCATGCCGTCCTTGGCATGCAGCTTGGCGAACGCCTCGTACTGGTCGGCGGGGTGCATATCCGTCCGCACCGCGTTCTCGGCGAGGCTGATCTCGGTCGCGTTGTGCTCGGTATCGAGCACGCAACGGATAAGCTCGCCGGGCTTGATCTCCTTGCGCTTCACACGGAGCAACTGCGCGAGTCGCCTGCCTTCGCCTGCATTGACCAGATAAAAGCCGCTCGGCTTGCCGTTCGGCCCAAGCTCCGGCTCCAGGACCGGGTATTGGAGCATGCCGAGCGCCGCGATGCTGGCGGCTAGCGCCGCGATCTCGGCCTTGGTGTGCGGTGTCTTGCGCACGTTCTTCGGCGACTTTTTCAGCTTGTCGAGCGGCACCAAGACAAGGTTTTTGCTCGCGTCCGCGTATTTCGTTCTGTCACTCATGGTCTCTCCTTTTGGTTTGGGGTTCTGCGCAAAGTCCGCGCATGAACCCCTGCCCGTCGGCGAGACCGGGTGAGGGGGAGCAAGAACAAAATCGGAGGGGGTCTCTTTCCGCCCGATCTGGCAGGGACTCCCGCGAAAGCGGGAGGACCGAAGATTGGGGGAGACCGATTTTGTTCTTGCTGGGGGTGCCAGGGCAGAGCCCTCGCACCCCCGCGAACAAACAAAGCGCCGCGCAGCGGCTCCATTGCTTGCGCAAGGGATGGAAGCCGCATGGCCGAGACCCGGAATCCCGCTTGCGGGATCTCAAGGGGCTCGGTTCACGACAGCCCGGTCCCTGTCACGCGCTCGCGCGTGACAGGGACGCGCTCCGAAAAAATGCCGTTCGCATGCCGGCTGCATACCGGTACAATGCCGGTCATCAACGGCATTACCGAGGAGCAGCAACGGGAATCTCACAAAAGGGGCTCGGGAATGGATATTCCCAACTCATCGGCAAGTTTGGCGATATCATCGACGACCTGTTGAGGGAGCGCAATTTTTCCGCGAGCGTCATCCCGCCTTGCCGCATTCGTGCGATCGCCGGGGATGCGTATTGGCTCGGCCGCGTCGATCGGCGGGCATTGTCTGACAAATTCAATGTATTTAGCCGCCTGAGCTGTCATGTGCTCCAGGCCGGCGTAGTATTTCGGATTCCAAATCATCAACACTATGGAATTCTCACCTTTGGATGAACCTTGAGCGGG
>JASHSD010000330.1 GCA_030036985.1 Bryobacteraceae bacterium | reverse complement strand
GGAGGCTGCCCGGCAAACATTGGCGGGATCTCGATCAGAGCCTTGGTGATCAGGACCGCGACCGGGTTGAGGTCGCTGCCATGCGCCTCCAGCCCCAAGCGCTGGGCCTCTAGCGGAATCGACCCGCCACCGCAGAATGGATCATAGATCGGAGGCGGGTGACCATCTGTAGATTTCAAGATCTCCGCATACGCGTCATCCAGCACTACGCGATTATTCGAGTTCTCCCACAAGACAAGTCTCTCGATCAAACGGAAAAGCCTCTGCCGCTCCTTGTCCTGATCCTCTTCGGTCGGGAACTGTTCGGGAAGGCTCGACGGATCATCGACCAGCGAGGCGAACAGCACCGCCCGACATGCCGCGAGTGGTCGCCGCGCCCACCAGAGATGCAGCGTTGACGGATGCCCGTGCCGGATGGCTTTCTCTTTCGCCGATTCTTTATTGATCGCCTCCAGCGGCAACGCGACTTCGATGAGCTTCTTCTTCATTTGTTCCCTGAGATTACTTCCACGCGTTACGGACGGCGGTGTCGACCAGTTTCCGAAGGTCGGCTGTGTCAACACCGAAAGGCGCGAGCAGCACCCATGCCTTCGCGACGAGAGAGAGCAACTTCCTCTCTTCGGCTGATGGCGACACAGGTCCGGTCACACGAGTTTCCACCACCAGCTTTTCAAGATCTTCGGTGCCAACTCGGAGCGGCCTGAGAATGCGGGCGGCCTCCAGGATCAGGCGCGCTTCGTCGGCTTCGGAAAGTTCATTACTGACCACGTGCTCCGCCGCCGTCAGGGAGCATGCCTCCGAGTAACGATTCACAAACAATCGTCCTGCCTCGACCCGCAGGTGAATAGGATCGCCGGGCGGCAGGCGCCTGCCCATGCGCCGAACCCACGACGCACCGACGAATATCGGGGCGGGCCAGAACCCGCGGGCGGGCGCGGTTGCCACTGTGCCGCCGGCCTCGATGGTTAGACCGCCAGAGTCAAAGCCAAGCCCCACATGCCCGGGGAATTTGCCGATAACCCGAGCGGCGGTTTTCAGGGCCTGATCGAAATCAGCGCGCGAGAGCTGGAGTTCATGCCCCGGCTCGGAAGGCGGACTCATGCAGGCGCCTCCCCCCGGCTGAGGATTTCCTGGAGTTTGTAGTTGATGCTCTCCACTGCAAACTCCGGTTCCATTTGGAAAGGCTGACGAACATAGACAAGCTTCTGTTGTCCGTTCTCCACCTGACCGATGGCAAGTATGAAGTCGTCCGGCTTATTCAGGGCGGTGAGGATTTCATTTCGCGTAACGGTCACAGTGAGCGCGCCGGTGACCCGGCCCTTCACCTCGATGAACCGCAGTTTTCCATCCGCCTGAACTTTCGATTCGATATCGTACCCGCATTTCTTGTCGCTCACGTCAGTCGGCTCGTTGCCCAGCGACCTCTCGGCATCCATGACCATCCTCATGGCGACCAGTTCCATCTGCTTTCGAGCTTCCGCCGACGTAGCTTCGCTGGCCACTCCCTGCGGATCGGATGAGGGGTTGATCTTTTTAAGCAGACCCACAGGCACCACGAGCGACCCGCCTATCGCGACCGGCGGCAGAGGCGAGATCTGGCGTTCAAGTTCGAGTTCGACCATTCGCCGTTCCAAGCGGGCCTGTAGTTCATCAGCGCGCTGGCGGGCCTTGCCCGAGTTGATTTTGGCGTTGATCTTGCCCGCCAGTTCCTGATCCTTAAGCTGGTTGGCACGATGATCCCAGTAAGTGATTTCCTTCGTGAGCCTGTCCTTAACTGCGGCCATAGTCCGTGTCACCAAATCTTCGCGGCGCTTACGAACTTCGCTAAGGTGGACCGGAACAAGCTCGGCAATGGCGTGGCCCACGACGACCGATTCGAGGTCACCCTTGAGCCAAGCCTGTGACGCCAGCGTCGCATCTAAGCTGGTCCGCTCTTCCGGTGTTGCCGGCCTGTAGTCGAGATAAGGAGCGTATCCGGCGTTCCTCGTGGAACCGACGGCATCGGTCTCAACGAACTGCAGTTGCCTGGAAACGACGCGGCGGTTGCCAGCTTTGTCGGTGCGCCCGTCCTGAATGGTGTGCTCCAGATAGAAAAGCGCGCGAACTTCTTCACCGGCATCGTCGGGATCAATCAGGACCGTGCCGCGCTTCAGGAGATCGCGATTCCGTTCGAGTATCAGATCGATGGTCGCGCCGAGGAGGGGCTGGCCCGGACAGACGAACGTCGCCAGCGGCTGGCCGGGAACGGCGAGGAGCGATTTCTCGAAGGTGACCCGTTCATACTTGCCGAGGACAGGCTCGCCTGTGCCGATCAAACGGTCTCGCTGACGGATCAGGGCAGGCACGTGGGTGATTTCGTAGCGTCGCGGCTCCCGCTCGCGGATCGTGCCGCCGAGCAGACGGAATGCCTCCAGAAAGAATGATTCGATGAAGTGCGGCTGGAGCCGCCGCGCTTCGAAGCGCTCCATGTCCTCCCGAATCTTCTGGACCTGAGACGCATCCATGCTGTCGTTCGCCAGCGCCCTCTCTTCGAGAAGTTCCTGGCAGTGCTTGCGGTCGGTCAGGTTGTCGACGATCTGGTGCAGGCGGGCCTTCACTTCGGGCTGGTCGCCGTAGCGGATGGCTTCAATGAGCAGATCGCGGAGCCGCTGTTCGCGGAACAGTTGACCCAAAATGTCGAAGACACCTCCGCCGAGAGCCTCACGCTCCTGCTCGATTTTTTCGAGGAGGCGCTTGTACACGTCGCCTTCGCGTGTTTCTTCCGCCAGCAGATTCCACAGATGGCATACTTCCGTCTGGCCGATGCGGTGAATGCGTCCGAACCGCTGCTCCAGCCGGTTCGGGTTCCACGGGAGGTCGTAGTTGACCATCAGGTGCGCGCGTTGCAGGTTGATGCCTTCACCGGCAGCGTCAGTGGCAAGCAGGATGAGAACGTCCTTGTCCTGTTTGAATGCTTCCTGAGCTTTGGTGCGTTCCTCGCGGCCCATCCCACCATGAACCGTGACAAGCGCCTCGGGTGCGCCGAGAAGTGCGCGCAGCCGCTCGGTCAGATAGTTCAACGTGTCGCGGTGCTCGCTGAAGATGACCAGCTTTCGGCGGTGGCCGTGCGCATCGAACATTTCGGCTTGGTTCTGGAGGATCGCCGACAGTTCCTCCCACTTCTTGTCCGTGCCGCTGCGCCGTACTTTCTGCGCCAATGCTTCGAGGGTTTTAAGGATTTCAATTTCAGCCTGAAGTTCGACGATGGTGCGCGCGGCCGTCGCCTGATCGACGACTGTTTCTTCTGTCTCCTCTACCTCGGCATCCGGCGCGTCTTCGAGATCGTCGAGGTCTTCTTCGGTGAGGGGCTTCAGATCTGTGTCCTGAAGATCAGCGCCACGCTTGAGGATCTGTTCTTCGCGGAGACGCCGTTCCAGACGCTCGCGGCGCCGGCGAAGGGATTGCAGGATCGCTTCGGGAGAAGACGCGAGGCGGCGCTGGAGGATGGTCAACGCGAAACCGACCGTGCCTTTGCGGCCTTCGCCAAGCGAGTCCGCCCGGTTGAACTCTTCTCGGACATAATCGGTTACCGCCTTGTAGAGGGTCGCCTCAGCATCGGAGAGTTTGTACCCGACCGTATACGCGCGACGTTCGGGGAACAGCGGCTTTCCGTCGAACTTGAGCAACTGTTCCTTCACCAGCCGACGCATCATGTCTGACGCATCCACGGTGTGCACGCCGTCGCGCGCCCGGCCTTCGAAACGGTCACTGTCGAGCAGCGCCATGAACAACTGGAAGTCTTCCGGTTTGCCGTTGTGCGGAGTAGCGGTCATCAGCAGCAGGTGCCGCGTGATCTGGCCGAGGAGTTGGCCCAGCCGGTAGCGCTTGGTGTATTTGACCTCGCTGCCGAAGAAGGTGGCCGACATCTTGTGGGCTTCGTCGCAGACGATGAGATCCCAGTCTGTATTGGCCAGCTTCGCCTGAACATCCTCGGTGCGGCTCAGCTTGTCCAGGCGGCAGATGGCCAGGTGGTTCTCGGCGAACCAGTTGCCGGTGCGGGCCGATTCGAGTTTGTCGTTCGTCAGGATTTCGAAGGGCAACTGGAATCGCTGATAGAGTTCGTCCTGCCACTGCTCGGCGAGATTGCCAGGGCAGACGATCATGCAGCGGTGCAGGTCGCCGCGGATCAGCAGTTCCTTGATGAGCAACCCAGCCATGATCGTCTTTCCGGCACCAGGATCATCCGCCAGAAGAAACCTGAGCGGCTGCCGGGGGAGCATCTCGCCGTACACGGCTGTGATCTGGTGCGGAAGCGGGTCGACCATCGACGTGTGGATGGCGAGTAGCGGGTCGAAAAGGTGGGCGAGATTGATCCGGTGGGCTTCGGAGACCAGTCGGAAAAGCTTTCCGTCACCGTCGAAGCTCCAAGGGCTGCCGATTTCGACAATCTCTAGGGTTGGCTCGCGGTCGCGGTAAAGGAGAAGTATGTTCGGCTTTCCGGCAGGGTCTTTATAGGTCAGCTCAATTGCGGCAGAGCCGTACCATTTAACGTCG
>JASHSD010000329.1 GCA_030036985.1 Bryobacteraceae bacterium | reverse complement strand
CTCTGCCCCTGCGACCCCGGGATTTAACGCAGTTGCGCCGGAATGGTCTGATTACAGCCCGGTACTTCTCCTCATGCCCTTCGGATTCCACCTCGCGATGGACACCCTGCCCTCCGGGACTACGAGGACCGGCTTCAGGTCCACCTTGGCTTGTATCCGGCTTTCGCCTTCGTGCCCGTTTAGGCTTCTCCATACCTGTTTCCTCTCCCGGCCCGCGAGGCATTACCCCCGCGTTTGGATACAGCGCTCCTCATTCGAGCGCCGGAGGGACTTCAACCCTCCTGAATAACGCGCTGCTCAGCGCACGCGGCCGATCCGACTTCCCGGCGCCGTGCGTGAAGGGCGTGCCCTTGCGAGTTCTCCTCCCGGCCCTCCGCTTTCTCAAGGCCCTGGGCGTCACCGGGATCTCCTGGTTCCCGTGCAATGAGTTTCCATGCATGCGCGAGGTCTCCGACTCCGCGGAGCCGTCCGGGATCTCGCGATTTCGATCCCGTCCGTGTGGCCTTCCCCTTCGTCCGACAGGGTCGGCGCTCCGGAACACGCTATTTCGAAGCTCGATACCCAGCCTGCGTGTGCCCCTGCCAACGCTTCCCGCCGCACCTTGCGATACGCCGCGCATGACCCGGGGTCAGGATGGTTCGCTACTCCTTATCTGTATGACTCTTTCATTCATTACTCGACGCCGGTTTTACCAGCGCACCAGGATACCATCCTGCCCTACACGGGAACCAAGTTTCCGATCCTGGCGACGGGCCGCTCCGGCCCGTTCCATTACTGAAGCGGGGCGTAATAGCCGTTGCGGAAATAAGTCCGCAGGCGCGGCGTTGCGGCAGGCGCCGTGAGATTCACCCGGACCTTATGGTACTTGCCGTCGCGCGCGTCCTCACTGTAATAGCCCAGCAGATACTCGCTGCGGAGTTCGTTGCCGATCTCCGCGGAGATGGCGGGCAGATCGTTGAGGTTGTCTATCGAAAAGTCGCGGCCTCCGGTCTGCTGCGCCAGTTCGTCCAGCAGCGCCGGACCGTTTCGCGTTTCGGCTTCGTGTTTTTTCGCGTAGTCCTTGTCGAAAATCCCCATGGCATAGAGCTGCACATCCGATTCGATCAGCGTATTCCTCACCTCGCGCGCGCTGTGGCGGCTCCAGTTGTCGCCGCCGTCGGAAATAATCACGATCGCCTTTCGCTGATTTCGCGCCTTTTTCATCTGTCGCAATGAGAGTTGGATGGCGTCGAGCAGCGAAGTCATGCCGTAGGGTTTGGTGTGCGAGATCCGCTCGAACAGCAGGCCGGAATCCGGCGTGAACGGCACCGTCAGCTTCGCCGAGTCGCTGAATTCGACCAGGAAAAATTCGTCGTCGGTATTGGCGGTCTTGAAAAACGCCGACACGGCCTCGGCGGCCTTGTCCATCTTGTTCTTCATGCTCCCGCTGTGATCGAAGACCACGCCGATCGAGACCGGCGCGTCGTCCTTATCGAAATGGACGATCGGGCGCTCGACATTATCCTCAAGCAGGCGGAAGTTTTCCCTGGTGAGAGTGGTGACGGCAGAGCCCGTGTCGGTGGTGACGTAGGTGGGAATCACGACGAGCGAGGAATCGCTGCGCAGATCCGCCCTTGGAACCTCCGCCGGCCGCGCACGAGGAATGATGGTGGCGGCCTGAAAAGCCAGCCCACCGGGAACGAAAAACAGCAAAACACCCAAGCCAGCCGACGGCAGAACCAGCCGAGCCATTGGCAGATTGTACAATATATAGCTTTCACCCGTCTACGCGGTCGAATAAAAAGTTGCGCCGCGAGGGCAGTGGATACTGGTGTAGTGTCCAGGAGATAACCGGACACGCGACTTCAGTCGCGTTTTTGGGCGCCACATTTTAAAGACGCGACTGAAGTCGCGTGTCCGAGCCACATCGATGCAGCCGGTGATGAGTGTTGAAAGAGGCGAGATTCCGCCGCGCCAACGTCGGCTCTCCATCTTCGCCCTTCTCTATTGGCTGGCGCCGATCGCTCTTCTGCTGTGGTTGTATCGGGACGCCTTCCACGTCTGGTTCATTGCGGACGATTTCGCGTGGCTGAGCCTGCTTCGCGGAACCCATACTTTCCGCGAATGGCTCTCCATCCTGTTTTCTCCGGAAGCGCAGGGGACCATCCGTCCGTGGAGCGAAATCGGATTTTTCGTGGTCTGCGGGAAACTGTTCGGAATGGACAGCCTGCCGCTCCGCATCTGCGTTTTCGCCACCATGGCCGCGAACGTCGCGCTGGTGGTCTGGATCGCGCGCCGCGTGACGGGATCGGCCGTTGCCGGTTTCCTGACCGCCGTCCTCTGGATTTCCAACGCGGCATTGACGACCTCGATCGCTTGGAATTCTGCCTGGAACGAAGTCCTCTGCGCTTTTTTCATTCTCTCCGCGTTTGCGCTGTTTCTCCGCTGGGAAAAAACCGGGCAGAGCAGATTCTGGTGGTTCCAGTTGGTGGTTTTCGTCCTGGGATTCGGCGCGCTCGAGATCAATGTGGTCTATCCCGCGCTGGCGGCCGCTTACGCGCTGTTTGCGGCCGCGCCGGAGCGGCGGAAACGGCTTCTTTTCGGTCTGGCGCCGCTCTTCTGCCTTTCGTGCCTGTATTTCGTCCTGCACCGAATGGCCGCGCCTCTGCCGAAGACCGGCTTTTACGCGCTTCATTTCGACCGCCGCATCTTCGCCACGTTTGTAGCGTATTGGCACTGGTCCATCGTTCCCAGAGCCTGGCTTGACACGCGGCATCTGGTGAAGAGGGAGATGATCGTCTGGTGGGCGGCGAATCTGGCGCTGGGCTTCTTCCTCGTTCATGAAATCGCCAAGCGGCGCTACCGCGTTCTTTTCTTCGTATCCTGGTTTCTGATCCCGCTCGCCCCCATGCTCCCGCTGCGGGATCATATGGACGACTACTACCTGACCATCCCCCTGATCGGATTGTCCATGCTGACCGGTTGCGCTGTGACGCGGGCCTGGCGGCGCCGCGGCGGGTACGTCGAATGGCCATTGCGCATCGGGGTGGCTGCCCTGCTTGCCGGTTATCTGATCGCCATGACCGCAAGCTCTCACGCAAGCGTCGACTGGTGGGTTGACCAGAGCCGCCAGGCGCGCGGACTGGTGCTGGGCGTCGCGGCCGCGCACCGGACGCATCCCGATAAAACCATCGTCCTCGACGGAATCTCAAACCGCATGTATGACGATGTAGTTTCCCAATCCGCCTTCTATACCGTTGGCGTGGACGATGTCTTCCTGACCCCCGACTCGGCCACCCGAATCCGACCCGCGGACAATCCCGAGGTGCTGGACAAAGTGGTGCTGGACCGCGCCGTCATGATGCGCGCCGCCAATTACGACGAGGTCGTGGTATACTCCTTTCTCGGCGATCACCTTCGTAATATCACGCGGGAGTGGGAGCGGAATGTTCTGAGCCGTCCGGGCCGCCATGTTCGGGACGAAGCGGGACAAGAGGAAGACGCCCCGCGACGCGTGGAAGCCGGGAATCTCCTTTGGGCATATCTTCTGGGTCCCGAATGGTACGGGCTTGAACCCGGGATGCGCTGGATGCCCAAGCGGGCTACTCTTCGGCTGGGTGGGCCGAAATCCACGAAGGAAAGGCTTTTTCTCGAAGGGTATTGCCTGCCGGAGCAACTTCGGGCGGGTCCGCTGCATCTCTCAGTGACGGTGGATGGCATCCCATTGAAAAATGCAGAAATTGACAGTTCGGAAACGAATTTCAAACGTCTATTTGATTTACCGCCATTATTGGTCGGAAGACCCGCGATGGAGGTGGCGATCACCGTCGATCGGACTGTCCGGGATGCGCAAGGCCACGAATTGGGCCTGATCTTTGGGACGATCGCCGTCCGGTGACAAGGTTCGGGCACTTTCATCCGAATTTAATCTTTGGGGAATAGACGCGGCGATTTGTTTGATGTAGTCTAAACAGAACTCGGAGGTGCTTCGCGGCTTTGGCACGGAACCTGCTAATGCTGTGGAGCGAGAAGCCAGGAGATGAAGAGTTCCAAAGGGACAGGAAGAAATTTAAGTCTCCGGCACTAAGATTTTTAGAAACTTTTATGGTAGATTTTCGTCTCTAGCACAGTAGAGAACACGAAAGAAGCCACGCAGACGTTAGAAGACGAGGAAACGGAAATGACCAAGGCTGAATTGGAGAAGTTTAAAACCATTCTTGAAGCGAAGCAGGCCGAGCTTACCGGCGCGCTGCGCAATCGCGACGAGATTGTTATCGAGAAAGCGCCGGACGCACTGGATGAGGTGCAACTGGCGGGCGAACGCGAACTGGCGATTCGCAACCTGGACCGGGATTCAAACATGCTGCGGCAGATTCGCCGCGCACTGGCCCGCATTGCGGACGGCTCGTTCGGCGTCTGCCTGCACTGCGAGGAAGACATCTCACCCAAGCGCGTGAATGCGGTGCCGTGGGCGGCTTACTGCATCAAATGCCAGGAGCAGGTCGACCGGCACGAGATCGAGGTTGAGGACACGACGGACTTGTTCGCCGCCGCGTAAGTCCTTGATCCCATACGTCTGACGGCTTTCGGGCGGATCCAGCGCGGTCCGCCCGACGTGTTTTTTGGCTCCCTACCGCCAGCCCACGAGCGACATCATGCGCCCCGCAGCCTCCCGTTCCCGCCGGAACGAATAGAAGCGATCAACCGTGCAAAATGTGCACTCCTCGGATTTCCAGATGTCCGACACCCCCGCGTTCCGGATCTGCATCTCATTGATTCCCGGAAGGTCCAGATGCACCGCCGCGGCCGTTTCAATCCCGAAACGACGCGCCACTTCGGGACCCACTTCGTAACAGCAGACCCCGATCGCTGGCCCGATCGCCGCCCGCAGATGCCGGGGGTCGGTGTGCTCGCGGCTGCATACCACCCGCACGGCTTCAGGGACTATTCCCTGCGCCGTGCCGCGCCAGCCTGCGTGGATTGCCGCAACGATGCCCGCAGCCGGGTCCACCAGCAGGATCGGCACGCAGTCGGCCGTCCGGACGCCCACCAATACCCCTGGCCGGTTCGAAACCAGGGCATCGCCCTCGCCCAGCGGACACGCGGCGTCCTGCACGATCGCGGAATGGATCTGCCTGGCTGTCGTAATGCCGTCAGGGTAGGTCGAAAAACGGTCGCCGAACCCGTGCACCAGCCCCAGCGGGGCGAGATCGGCGAAATTGGGAGCCTGAATCATGTCCGGGCCACGAGGCTGGGTTTGTTGTAGACCACGCGGAAGGTTTCCGACAGACGCTCCGCCGCCCAGACTTCCAGATCGATGTCGGTATCGGGCGGGACGTTCAGCGTAATCAGAAAATCGTTTTCGCGCTGTTTGCACTCGAGCGAGCGGATACGCTGCCCATGACTTCGATCCAGACTGTCCGCCATCCGCAGCAAAGGAATCAGGTAGCAGACGGCCCGTTGCGCGTCCGATTCCAGAAGCTGCAGGTTGCTGTGTTCGGGTGACGGCATCGCTTTCCGATGATAGCGGCAAAGATTGGCGATGAATTCGCGCTCGTGCAACGTGAACCCGGGCAGGTCCGAATTCGAAACCAGGTAATACGAATGTTTGTGGTGCCGAGTATCGCTGACCCAGTGTCCGGTGTCGTGCAGATAGGCCGCGGCTTCCAGCAGCTTGCCGTAATTCGCGGGCAGCCGGTGCGCATTCTGGAACCCGTGAAACAGCTCGTTGGCCAGCCGCGCCACCTTGCGCGCATGCTTCAGTGGCACCCCGTAATGTTCCGCCATTCTTTCCACCACATTGCGCTGCTCGGTTGAAAGCTGGGTCAGGCCGCGATCGATTCGGCGCGTGGCCAGATCGGCGATGATGCCGTCGCGCACGCCCGCAACCGAGTAAAACAATGCGGGCATCCGGAACGCTTCGAGGACGTGCAGCAGCACCGCCGTCCCCGGCACGATGATCTCCGCGCGCCGCGGACCAATGCCCGTGATTCGCTGCCGCGCTGCGACATCCAGCGTGCAGATGTCCCGATACAGCCTGCGCACCTGCGCGGTGGTGGCGCGCCTCCGGTCGGATTCCTCGCGGCGCGTACGCGGAATGCGGTTGATGGCGCAGACCACCGCGGACGCCGTCGCCGAGGTGCCCACGACCCGGTCGATATGCGCCCCGCCGATCCTCCGCACCGCCGCGCCGATTCGCTCCTCGATGTACTCCCCCAACCGATGCAGTTCCGTCGGCCGGGCGGGATCGGACTTCAGGAACAGCTCCTGCAGCCGCAGGGCGCCGAGCGGTTTGGAAAACGCCTGGCCGATGCGCTCGTTCTCGCTCAGAATGATCTCGGCGCTGCCGCCGCCGATATCGATGATGAGGAAGCGCTCCTTGGGATGCGGCCAGCGCGTCTTCACGCCCAGATGAATGAGGCGCGCTTCCTCCTGGCCGGAGATGACCTCGACCTCGGTTCCCAGAGCTGCCGAAGCGCGGGCGATGAACTCATGCTGATTGCCCGCGTCCCGCACCGCCGCCGTGGCCACGGCGCGTACGGCGTTTACCTCGAGATCCTTGTACCGTTGCCCCATGGAGTTCAGCACGCCGCAGATCATGTCCATGGATTCCTGGCTGATACGGCCGTTGCGGAAGACGCTCGCTCCGAGCCGGGTGACCTGGCGCTCGGAGGCCAGAATGCGCGGCGGCGCGCCGTCCTCCACCTCGGCCGCTTCCATTCGCACCGAGTTGCTTCCTATGTCGACGGAGGCGTAGCGCGGCATACCAACGCTATAATAGCGGCAACATCACTTCCGGCTGATGAACTCGCTTTTCACTCCGAACCGGCGCCGCGGCAAGCTGATTGTTGTCGAAGGAATCGACGGATCGGGCAAGAGCACTCAGATTTCGCTCCTCAGTCAGTGGCTGCGTTCCAAGGGCTTCGCGGTCGCCTTCAGCGAGTGGAATTCCTCGCCGCTGGTTCACGACACCACGCGCCGCGGCAAGAAGAAGGAGATGTTCACCCCCACCACCTTCAGCCTGATCCACGCCACCGATTTCGCCGACCGCACCGAGCGCTACATTCTGCCGCTGATCCGCGCCGGCGCCATCGTCTGCGCGGACCGTTATGCGTACACCGCTTTCGCCCGAGATGTGGCGCGCGGCGTGGATCCGCAATGGGTGCGCAATCTCTACAGCTTCGCCATTCGTCCCAACGTGGCCTTCTATTTTCGGACGCCGCTCGACGTGGCGCTCGGCCGTATTCTCGGCGGACGCAACGCGCTCAAGTACTACGAAGCCGGCATGGATCTGAAGATCAGCCGCGACGTGGAAGAGAGCTTCCGTGTTTTTCAGGGGCGCATTCTGGCGGAGTACGAAGGGATGGCGGAGGAGATGGGATTTCATGTCATCGACGCCACGCTGTCGATCGAAGAGCAGCAGCGGCAGATGCGTGCCATCGTGCTGAAGGAGATCGGCCGCAGTCTGAAATCCGGCGTATTGAAGGTGCCCGAGCTGGAGTTCAATGGCAAACACTAACGCGAAGCCGGCGCTGCCGAAGCCACTGGAACCCTATGCGGACCCGCTGCCCGGCATCGAGACCGAGAACCTTTCCGGCAAGCTGATCGTCGTCGAAGGCCCCGACGCGGTGGGCCGCTCGACCCAGGTTACGCAACTGCGGCTGTGGCTGGAGCAGGAGGGCCATGCGGTGCTGGATACGGGCATGGCGCGGTCGGCGCTCGCAGGCAAGGGCATCGCGCGGGCGAAGGATGGCAACACGTTCGGTCCGCTTACCATGACGCTGTATTACGTGACCGACTTCGCCGACCGTCTGGAGAACGAGATCGTTCCGGCGCTGCGGGCGGGCTTTGTGGTGCTGACCGACCGCTATATCTTCTCGATAATGGCTCGCGCCATCGCCCGCGGCGAAGACGCCGGGTGGATCGAGCGCGTCTGCGGCTTCGGCCTGGCGCCGCACGCCGTCTTTTATCTGCACGCGAAGGTGCAGGATCTGGTTTCACGCGTGGTGATCGGCCGCGGCGCCTTCGATTATTGGGAAAGCGGCATGGATTACCACTTCGGCGACGACATGTATGAGAGCTTCGTCAATTATCAGACGCGCCTCATTCGCGCGCTGGACAAGATGTCCGCGCGCTACGGATTCGTCGAAATCGACGCCGGCCAGCGGCCCGACGCGATCTTCCGCGAGCTACAGACGCGCATCGCGGCGCTGCAGATCAGGAAAGTGGACGGCGCGGCGGCGATTGTGCGCAAAGCCGCGCCTTAGGGGAATTATTGGAACTCTATCTGTTTCGCCACGGCATCGCCGAGGATGCGCAGCCGGGACGGCGCGACGCCGACCGCGCCCTGACCGAGGAAGGTCGCAAGAAAACCGCCGCGGTGGTGAAAGCCGCGCGGCGGGCGGGTCTGGAGCCTTCGCTTGTCGTTACCAGTCCGTATTTGCGGGCGGTGCAGACGGCGAAGATCGCCGTCGACGGGCTCGCATACAAGGGCGATCTGGTGAAGACGGAAACGCTTGTGCCGCATGGTACGCCGGAAGGGGTCTGGCAGGAGTTGCGCGAGTATCGCGACCAGACGGCCGTACTGCTGGCCGGACACGAACCGCTGCTGAGCCGTCTGACGGCTTACCTGCTGGCCACTCCCGCGCTGCGGGTCGAGATGAAAAAAGCGGCGATGGTGCGGATCGATATCGAGACCTTCGGCAATACCCCGCATGGAACTTTGCGATGGATGATCACGCCGAAGGTGGTGGGGTAGCCGGCACCGGACTTCTGGTCCATATCATCGCTGTTCGACCCTGGTGCGGATGGCCGGTTATCCGACCGAAATGGCAGATACAGGCCGACTTATCGCTCCTATCGACCTCGGTTTGCCGGCGCAACTACTTTGGTGGCGGGCTACTAAACGTTCTTGCACCGTTCGCCAATCCGCTCTCGTGCTTCGCCTTCAAGGCCCACAGAGTTGCCAGCTCGACCATCCGCAACCGAACGCGCTCGCCCCGTTCTGGGAGCAACTCGGCGTGTCGCGCCCGTTCTTCATGAGCGCCGTAAAACTTCTATTTCAATCTTTTGTTTCTTTGACGATCTTCGGGATGAACTTGGGGTATGTGTCCTGCAGATGCTTTCGGCCGGTACTGAGGCTCGCGCTGTAGTTGAGTCGTTCCTGGAAGAACTTCAAGCGGCCCGTGCATTGCTCGATGATCTCGCTCCAGGTCTTCGCCCAGATCGTGATCGAGTAGTTCTTCGCGGGGTCGTTCTTCATCTGGTACACCATGCCTTTGGGACGGTCGCTCTGTTCGGTCTTGAAGCGCGCCTCATCAGTCATTTCGTTCGATAAAGCCCAGAACGTCCATGCCGTGTTCACGCCCGCGAACCGCTCGTCCCTGGCGATAGCGAACGCGTAGCTCTCCGTCTGCCCGAGCACCTCGGTGTTTATCTTCTGCGATGGTCGCTTGAGCTCGATGACGAGGTGATGCCGTCCTTCCGTGGGCTGGCGATTCAGGATCTTCGCGACAACAACATCCTGCTCTGGCGGCTGGGCAGCATCTTCCTTGGGCGGAATGTTCGAGAGGCCGATGTCCACCACGCCTTCAGAGCCATCCTCTCGAAGTACGGGCGTGTCTGTGTCTGCTTCGTCCGCCTCGAACGCGACGTTCTTAATGTGTTTGCGCAGCACGTTCGTGAGGCTCTCGTCGTTGTTGACAAGATAATACTCGTCTCCAAAGATCCACGTGTTTCGCGAGACGAGCTTGTGCAACTGCGACCGCTCAAGCAACGCCTCCTTCGCGTCCTTGTTATACAGGACGTACTCGAGACCTTTAAGGAAGTCGAGACGGTCCGTCACGACCTTCGAAGCGTTAATCATCGCCATCAGCGACGTCTTCCGAAGGAGCGCAGCGAACTCGTCCTGCTTATCCTTCGGCAAGCCAACCACTTCTCCGAGGATGAACTGGAGCGATGATGGGTTGCTCTCCAACGCCGCACGCAGCAGGTTGAACGTGAGTTTTTTAGCCTTGGGCTTGACGTCCTTGAAGTCCGACACGTACGAGTCAAGGCTGGATGCTACGACATCGAAGATCTGCCGTTCCGTCTCCTCCATCACGTCCTTCGGACTACCCTCGTACGGGTAGATGTCTTGCTTCTTCCAGGCGTCAACGATGCCTGATGCCTTCTCGGCGTCCCGCTGGAGGAAGTGCCGGCGGAGCTGTTCCTTCGCGCTGTCGAGGAGCTTGCGCAGGTCACCGAACTCCTCCATATCGATCGTGCCTTGCTCGTCCATCTGCTCCAAGAGGTTCGAGCGGAGGTACGCGGTGAACTGGTAGCCCGGAGCTTGGATGCCGGGCGGAATCTCTCGGAGCGTGAAGCCGGCGTCCGTGCACAGGTAAAGCGCGCGGTCGATGTCCATCGTCCACTCGATCACGGTGAGCTCAGCAAGGTAGCCCTTCCCGTCTTCGGCGAGGAATGAGGGAAGCGTATAGTCCGCCCGATTCTCGATGTAGGCGCTCGGGTCGATGAGGGTGCCGTCGTACGAGACGCGCACGGCGGGGTACTGCATGAGGTACAGGGCGAGGAGTTTGTTCAGCTCCGGCACGGCTCGCTCCTGGTCGAGCCCGCCCTGGTTTTGGATGACGTTCGAGAGGGTGACGGTGGTCCCGGTGGCTGTCGCGTTGCCTTTCTTCGAGTTCTCGTCACTGATCGTGAATTGCCGCTTATTGCTCGTCGTCCCCGTGACCTTGAACTCTCGCAGCCCGCCATCAAGGGCGTATGTGCTGTGCCACGATAGGTTCTCGCAGACTGCGAACGCGCGGAAACGCCCTTGCCCTTGCTTGCCGTGCAGAATGCGCTTGTCGCGGCGCGTTTGCTTCTCGTACTGCTTCCAGGACCCGCCAAGATTCCCGAAACCTGCTTTGGCGTCCGCCATGGTCATCCCGAGGCCGTCATCAATGACCTCGATAGTGTCGATCGCGCCGAGCGGGCTCCGGTTCAGACGGACGGTGACGTGCTTCGCGTCGGCATCAACGCTGTTCCAGATGAGCTCCGCGATACCAAATATCGGCTTCTTGGCTTTCGCGATCCTGTCGATGTGGTCCTGGGTGACCTGTATCGTCAGCGTTTCCATCAGGCAATCCAATCCTAACAGTCCAAAACAGAACGGCCTGTTTGCGTTCATCGATTATATCCAGATTCGCTGGTTGTTCGCCCCGGTTCCGTCTGTGCGAGACGGTACAATTCTTGCTACCCGACGATTGCCATTGTTGCTACCGACCCGAGAACCCTACGTGGCCCGTGGGCGAGCGGGTTCGCGCTCGACTGGCACATGCTCGGCAGCGTTCCCATCGGCCAAAACCAGTGGGGACAAATGCAGTTCGATACCACGCGACCACCGGCCGGGCAACTCTTATACGAGCTCAAGTACAGGAGTGTTGACAAGCAAGCGAGGGCAGACGACCTCGCCGATACTGCGGCGGATTTCGTCAGCCGCGTATGGCGTTTAGCGCCGGATGCTGTCGTGCCTGTACCGCCATCGAATAACCGAATCCGGGTTGTGCTCGGGTGCATGGACCTCGCACGCGCGGTGGAGCCTCGTCCGTTGGCCCGCATCCGGCTCGCGGTCGACGCCGTGGGGACGATCGTTCTGTTGCTCTTGTTGAAAGCGAATTCGTGGATTCAGTACCAAGCGCCCGCGCCGCTCGCGGCGCAGATTGGCGAAGGCGCGCGATGGACCAACTTCGGCATCCGATGCGCGCTGGTCGCGATCGGCATCATCATCGTCGTCCATGGGTATCAGGAGTCGCGCCGGGCATTCGAGCACGCGCCGAGCTCGCCCTCAAGATAGGGTCCGAGCACGACGAAGAGCTTCGGCCGCGCGCTCGCCACACAAGAAAATCAGCCCTTCAGCTTGTCCAGCTTCTTGCGCACTTCTTCGGCGTTCTTGCCTTTGGGCGAGATCTTCAGGACGTGTTCGTAGGCGGCTTGGGCGCCCTTGGCGTCGTTCATCCGCTCGCGCGCTTCGCCGAGACGCAGCCAGGCGTCGGCGTTCCCGGGATTCCAGTTCGTGGCTTCGAGAAAACGCCCCGCAGCCGCGCGGAAGTCGCCTTTCTTGAAGTAGAACTCGCCCACGCTGACTTCTTTCTTCGACCGCACCGGGTTGAAGGCGTATTGTGTGGGCTGCGGGGTCGTCTTGTCCTCGTCCGGCGGCAACTGGACATTTCCCGTGCCTGGCGATTTCGATCCGGCGCTGTCCTCGTCGGCCGGTAACTGCGCGGGCGCCGGCGAGCGGTCCGGCACTTTCAGAGCGGGCTTATCTTCGTCGGGCGGCAGCTGGGAGTTGTTCGGAGGCGGTGCCGGCTGAGCCTGGGTCGAAGCCTTTGGCGCGGTCTGCTGCTGCGCCGGCGTATCCTCATCCGGCGGCAACTGCACGTTCTGCGGCGTGGATTGCGCCGCCGCCGTCGCCGCGCAAAACGCCAATGTCATCCACCAACGTGACATAATTTAATTAAAGTATATTGTCCCAAAGTCTCCTCCGGGAAAAGGTCGCGCAACTTCCTCTCGCGCCCGGAGTGTATCTCTACAAAGACGCCTCCGGCAA
>JASHSD010000328.1 GCA_030036985.1 Bryobacteraceae bacterium | reverse complement strand
GACGGCTCCATCAGCCAGTACGACACGAACACCGGCGAAATGCTGGCGACCATCCCCGTGGCTCCGCACACCACCGATATGGTATGGCGTGAGGGCAGCATCGAAGATCATCCCGAAGTTAAGGCGCGCCTGTTTGTATCGGCGAGCAATACGAATAACGTTTATGTGATGGGCGCGACGGAAACAGGCGACCTCTCGCGCCTCGAGGCGATCAATCTCTCGCTGACGCCGCGCCAGCCGGTCGGATCCACCCCGAGCGGCCTGGGCCTCAGCGCGGACGGCAGCAAGCTTTTCGTGGCCTGCGCGGATGCGAACGCGGCCGCTGTCGTCGATGTCACCGGCCCTCGCAGCCGCGTGCTTGGTTTCATTCCGACGGGGTGGTATCCGACCGATGCGTTCGGCTTGCCCGACGGACGCATGGCGGTGCTCAACGGCAAAGGTCTGCGTTCTTATCCGAATGCCGAGGGCGGTCCGAATCCGACGACGCTCAACAATAAAGTGCTGGGTTATATTCCGCACATGCAGACGGGCACGATTCAGCTCGTCGATGTGCCGGGCGAAGGGAAGATGCGGGCGTTCACCGACGAGGTTCTCGCAAATACTCCGTATCGCGACGAGAAACTGGACGACCCTGGAACGCCGGCAGGCAACCCGGTGCGCGCAAACGGGCCGATCAAGCACGTCATCTACATCGTGAAAGAGAACCGGACGTACGATCAGGTGCTCGGCGATATGAAGGAGGGCAACGGCGATGCCTCGCTGGTGCTGTTCGGAGAAAACGTCACGCCGAATGAGCATAAACTGGCGCGCGAGTTCGTGCTGCTCGACAACTTCTACGAGAACTCCGATGTCAGCGCGGACGGCCACAACTGGGCTACCGCGGCGATCGCGCCGGACTTCACGCAGCGCATGTGGCCGAGCGAATATGCCGGACGCAGCAAGATCTATAACTTCGAAGGCGGGGAGCCGGCCAATTCGCCGCCCGCCGGTTATATCTGGAGCAACGCTGTGCAGGCCGGCGTTTCCATCGCCAATTACGGTTATTTCGCCGAGAACCTGAAGACTCCGCGGCCGGACGGAACGCAGATCTCAGGCGTGCGCGATCCCGTGCTGGCAAAATATACGAACACGGCGTATCGCTCTTTCGACCTCGACTACCCCGACGTGGATCGCGCCAAAGTCTTCCTCGACGATCTGGGCGATTGGGAGAAAGACAACGGCATGCCTCAGTTCATCATCATGCGCATGGGCAACGATCACACGTCGGCGACGACGCCGGGCAAGATCGCGCCGCTTTCCGCCGCCGCCGATAACGATCAGGGCGTCGGAATGCTGGTGGAGGCGGTTTCGAAAAGCCGCTTCTGGAACGAGACCGCGATCTTCATCATCGAAGACGACGCCCAGAACGGACCCGACCACGTGGATTCGCACCGCTCCACGTGCTACGTGATTTCGCCGTGGGTCAAGCGGCACACCGTGAACAGCACCATGTACACGCAGGCGTCCGTGCTGCGGACGATGGAGCTTATTCTCGGCATGCATCCGTTGACCACCTACGATGCCGGGGCGCGCCCCATGTTCGGCGTTTTCGCCAACCAGGCGACGCCCGGGACATATACGCTGGAGAAGCCGCGGATTTCGCTCACGGAACGGAATCCGGCGAAATCCCCCACGGCCGAGCGTTCGAGGCGCATGGATTTCGACGAAGCGGACGATAACGACGACGACGATCTGAACCGGATACTGTGGGCCGCGATCAAAGGGCCGGACGTTCCCATGCCCGCGCCGACAAGGAGCAGGTTCGCGCGTTGAGATCGGCAACGCTCCCTCGCGGTCGCGGCTCCGTCAGCACTGAAATCCGCTCGACTGCGCGGCACCAAGCCGCGACCGCTCGGGAGCGTAATCGGCGCTGTTCCATGCCGCAATACGGCGGAGCTCCCTGACCATGCCGAAGATCTATCTGTGCTTCCTTTGGCACATGCACCAGCCGTTCTATAAAGACCTGGTTTCCGGGGAATACCGGCTGCCCTGGACCCGCATGCACGCGCTCAAGGACTATTACGGAATGGCGCGAATTCTGGAGGATTTTCCCGGAATCCGGCAGACATTCAATCTCGTGCCCTCGATGATCGTGCAGGTGGACGAGTATGCGCGCGGCGTAGCGCAGGACCCTTTCCTCGCCTGCGCGCTGAAACCCGCCGAGTCCCTCACGCCTTACGAGCAGACCTTTATTCTGCACAACTTCTTCATGGCGTATCCGCCGCGCATGATTTACCGCTATCCGCGGTACGGCGAGCTGTTTTCGGCATATGAGGCGCAGAAGCACGTCCCGGCTCCGGGAGGCGTTTTCGGTTCGCGCGATTTTCGCGATCTCCAGGTGCTTTCCCAACTCGCCTGGTTCGACGAGGATTTCCAGGAGCACGATCCCGCCGTGCGCGAACTGATCGCCAAGGGCCGGGATTTCACGCTCGAAGACCAGGCGCTGATGGGGCGCAAGCAGCAGGAGATCTGCGCGTCGGTGATTCCGCAGTATCGCAAGCTGGCCGACGCCGGCCGGATTGAAATCTCCACCACGCCCTTTTATCACCCGATCCTGCCGCTGCTGTGCGACAGCGATGTGGCGTCGGTTTCGCATCCGCACGTGCCGCTGCCGCCGCGCTTCAGCTATC
The DNA here is from genome assembly GCA_030036985.1 of Bryobacteraceae bacterium. Classification (GTDB taxonomy): domain Bacteria; phylum Acidobacteriota; class Terriglobia; order Bryobacterales; family Bryobacteraceae; genus BOG-234. The sequence goes on along the minus strand of JASHSD010000328.1, from coordinate 10,074 downwards.
CGCAGGACGCCCGGCTGCAGCTCGATATGGCGCGCGATTACATCCGGGAAACCTTCGGCGCCGGGCCTGTCGGATTATGGCCGTCCGAAGGCTCCGTTTCGGATCACGTGCTGGAAATCGCCGCGTCGGCCGGCTTCGAGTGGAGCGCCACCGATAACGGCGTCCTCGACCGGACTCTGCGCCGGGCCGCCACGCCCGAAGTTACTTATCGCCCTTACCGCTGGTCTCAGCGGGACCGGAGCATTCATATGGTCTTTCGCGACCATCTGCTCAGCGACCTGATTGGCTTCGTCTATTCGGGGATGGGAGCGGCCGAGGCGGCGCACGATTTTCTGCACCGCATTCGGGAAAACTCGCGCGGCCTGCCGGCGAGCGGACGCGATGCCCTGGTCCCCGTGATTCTCGACGGCGAGAACGCCTGGGAATATTACGATCACAACGGCCGCCCGTTCCTGCGCGAGCTTTACAGCCGCATACAGGACGACCCGGGCATGGAAGCGGTCACCATAAGCGAAGCGTTTCGACGCATCCCGCCGGAACCGCTGACGCACATTTTTCCGGGGTCCTGGATCAACGCCAACTTCGATGTGTGGATTGGGGCGGAGGAAGACAACAAATCGTGGCAATTGCTTCTCGATGCGCGGGAAGCGCTGGAAGCGGCGTGCGACGTCGCTCCCGAGCGCAGGCGCAGGGCGCTCGAAGAGATTTTGATTGCCGAAGGCAGCGACTGGAACTGGTGGTACGGTCCCGAGCACGAGACGGCGAACGCCATTGAATTCGATCAGATTTATCGCGAGCACCTGACGAATGTTTACCGGGCGCTGGGACTTCCGCCGCCGCCCGAGCTTTCCCATCCGATCCTGAAGACTCATCGGCGGGAAACCCTTGTCCCTCCGACAGGGATCATCTCGCCCGAGATCAATGGCATGGTCGATTCCTACTTCGAATGGCTCGGCGCCGGGATTTATCGCGTGGATGCGCGCTCGGGCGCGATGCACGGGAAACGGACGATCGTGAAAGAGGTCCGCTACGGCGGCAATGAGACGGAGGTTTTTCTCCGGATCGACTTCGCGGAAGATCTCTCGGCAATCGGAAGGATTGAGATCCTGATAGAGATGACCGACGGCGCCGGTCTTCGCGAGGATGCGATGACAGTAACCCTGACTCGGGAAAATATTCTTACGGACGGCGCCGGCCGCGCCGCGCTTCGGGATGTGATGGAGATTGGTCTGCCCGCGCCGGCAGGGGACGCGCGTGTGAGGCTGTCCGTGCGGCAGGAAGGCCTTCCCGTTCAGGCCATCCCGCCGCAGGACTATCTGTACATCCCGGCGCCGTCGGTGTGGAACGCATAATGGACCAGCGACTTTAGTCGCCGCAACGCGACTAAAGTCGCGTGTCCAAAGTGTAGAAACTCAAGTTCGGCGACTTTAGTCACCGCAACTGCCTTTACTTCCGGGACGATTGGCGGTTCAGATCGTGCTCGAGCGTCGCCGCAGCCGGGGGAGCCGGTACGTTGCTCGTCAGGATTTCCCGGTTGGTGACAGCATGGCCATAGAGATCGCGATCCGAGGGTTCATCCGGCCGGAGTGTGGAACCGTTCAGCGTCAGGCCTCCGAAGATTCCGCGAGAACGCGAATAAGAGAGAATCTCCGCATGCAGTTCGAGATCCGTCTGAGCGGTCGCGTCGCGTCCGACGGGCCCGGCTGCGGCTGAAGCGTCGCCGCCGAGAGTGAACTTATCCGAAAGCAGCCGATTCATACCGTCCCGGTTCATCACCAGCAGAATGAGGTCTTTTTCGGAACCGCCGATCTGCAACCCGAAGCTGCCACCTTCAATCCGGATAGCGGCGGGCGCGGTCCAGCCCACACCTGTCGTCCGCCGGCACATGGCGAAACCGCGGCCATACTGAGCGCCGAAGACGAATCCGGCGTTTTTCATGTTCGGCACAATGACGACGCACTGAGCTCTGTTCAGAAGGTCCTGGGGGATGCCTTTATCGGAAGCTCTCATCATGTCGTTGAGAACGTCCGTGGCGGCGTTGAGTCTGTCGGCAACTTTGCTTTCCCGTTCGGCTGCCGTGGCCAGAGGAGCGAGCGCGGCGCCTATGGCTAATATCGTAAAAAATGCAGTACGCATTCCACACATCACCTTTCAGACCGGGTTGAGTGCTCGTAAACGGCCAATGTTCTGAATAATACGTCAGCGGATCAGAGCGGCCGAACGCTGAGCAAATCCCAGCACGAAGCCCGGCACAACTCCGAGAAAAAAGGTGCCGATCGCCGGAAGTATCAGCGCGGCTCGCAAACCCGGGGTCAAAGGTTCGAGCGTTTCCGCTCCTTCGCCCGGCTCGTTGAAATACATCACCACAAGCAGGCGCAGATAGTAATAAGCGGCGACCGCGCTGTTCAGCAGGCCCAGCACCGCGAGCCATACCAGGTTCGATTGCAGCGCGGCCTGGAAAATGTAGTACTTGCCGAAAAAGCCGCCCGTGAGAGGGATGCCGATCAGCGAAAGCAGAAAAACGGTCAGCATGGCGGCGGTGCCCGGCTGGCGTTTCCCGAGACCGGCGAGATCGTCGATCTTCAAATAGCGTTCGCCCTTGCCGGCTATATGAATCACCACCGCGAACGCGCCGATATTCATAAGCGCGTAGGCCGCCAGATAGAACATCGCGGCGGCTGTGCCGATCTCGGAATGCGCGGCCAGCGCCACCAGAATGTACCCGGCATGCGCGACCGAGCTGTAGGCCAGCAGGCGCTTGACGTTCGTCTGCGTCAGCGCGGCAAAATTGCCGATGGTCATCGAGAGCAGCGCCGAGATCCACACCAGCGGCTCCCAACCTCCCGCGATCTGCTGGAATGCCGTCAGGAAGATGCGGAAGAAAATCGCGAAAGCGGCGGCCTTGGGCGCGGTGGCAAGGAACGCGCTCACCGGCGCGGGCGCGCCCTGGTAAACGTCGGGCGCCCACACCTGAAACGGCGCGCCGGAAACCTTAAAGCCGAGTCCGACGAATATCAGCGCGGCGGCAACGGCCACCATGGCGAAGGAAGATACCGCCGCGGGGCTGTTCAGCGCCGTGCGGATCTCGTCCAGTTTGGTCGTCGCCGTTACGCCGTAGAGCAGCGCCACGCCGTAAAGAAAGAACGCCGTCGCGAACGACCCGAGCAGAAAGTATTTCAATGCCGCTTCGTTATTGCGTTTGTCGTCGCGCAGGTAACCGGCGAGAATATAACTCGCGATCGAGGAGATCTCCAGACCGATGAAGATCATGATCAGGTCGTTGGCCGCAACCATGAAGCACTGGCCAACAACGGAGAACAGCAGCAGCGCGTGATATTCGCCGGTCTCGGCCTCTTCCCGGCCGAGATAACGGTAGGACGCCAGCACCGACAGGATGCCGATCGCCAGCACCAGAACGCGGAAGAAAGTGGCGAAGCCGTCCACCACCAGCAGGTCCGAAAAAGACGCGCCGGGAACCGCGTTCGCAGCCACCGCGCCCCAGGTTGCCAAAGCCAGGGCCAGGATCGCCAGGTGTCCGAACAATTTCGGGAAACGCTTGGCGAACAGAGGATCCAGAACCATCAACAGCGTCCCGGCGACGGTGAGAATGATTTCGGGCGAAAAGCGCAGCAGGTCGTCGGGGCTGGGCGAGAAATTAATGGGCATGGATGTGGCCTCCGGCGGCGAGAGTCAGGCCGGCGTTCGGTTCCCGGCGAGGCAGGGAAACCTGCAGCGCCGTGTTGGCTTTGCTTTGCTCGAGAATCTTCGCGTTGGTTTCGCTCACCGCGGGCAGGAACGTCTGCGAATAAATGCCCATCCAGACCATCATCAGCACCAGCGGAATCACGCAGGCCCATTCACGGGCGTTGAAGTCGGGCATGTGATGCTTCACCTCGTCGCTCGTCTGGCCGAAGAACACCCGCTGGTAGAGCCATAGCATGTAACACGCGGAAAAGATCACGCCCAGCGCGGCGAAGATGGTCCACTCGAAATTGGCTTGGGCCGTTCCCTGCAGGACGAGAAACTCTCCTACGAAATTGTTCAGCATCGGCAACCCGATACTGGCGAGCGTCGTAATCAGGAAGACCGCCGAGAGCCAGGGCGCCACGGTCGCGACGCCCCCGTAATCGGCAATCGCCAGGGAGTGCCGGCGCTCATACATGAACCCGACCAGCACGAAGAGCGCGCCGGTCGAGATGCCATGGTTCAGCATCTGATAGACCGCGCCGTCGAAGCCCATCTGCGTGAATGAGAAGATGCCGAGAACGACGAATCCGAGATGGCTCACCGACGAATACGCCACCAGTTTTTTCATGTTTGGCTGCACCATCGCCACCAGCGCGCCGTAAACGATGCCGATGATCGCGAGAATGACAATCCATGGCGCGTTCTCGTGCGAAGCGGTGGGGAACATCGGCACGCAGAAGCGCAACAGACCGTACGTGCCCATCTTCAGCATCACGGACGCCAGCATCAGCGATCCGGCCGAAGGAGCCTCGACGTGCGCGTCCGGCAGCCATGTGTGCAGCGGGAAGATCGGCACTTTGATGGCGAAAGCGATGAAGAACGCGAGGAACAGGAACGTCTCCTCGCCATGCGTGAGCGTGACCTTGCCGCTCTGGAGGCCGCTCAGGATGGCCGCGTAATCGAACGTACCCGCGCGGTTATAGAGGAAGATGATCGCCACCAGCATCAGCACCGAACCGGCAAAGGTGTAAAGGAAGAACTTGAGGGCCGCGTAGATGCGGCGATCGTGTCCCCAGATGCCGATCAGGAAATACATGGGCACCAGCACGATCTCCCAGAACACGTAAAAAAGGAAAAGATCCCACGCCGCGAACACGCCCACCAGACCGAATTCGAGCAGGACCAGGAACGCGTAGAACTCTTTCGGCTGGTTCCTGACGAAGCGCCAGGAGATCAGGATCGAGATCGGCGTCAGCAGCGTCGAGAGGATGAACAGCCAGAGGCTCAGTCCGTCGATGCCCACATGCCAGTGAATCTCGGGGTTTGAAATCCAGACGACGTTGGTGACGAATTGCTGGCCCGCCTGTCCGAATTTGTAGCCGGTCGCCAGTCCCAGGGACGCAACGAAGGTCACGAGCGAAACGGCCAGCGTGAAGATCCGGATCGCCTGCTCCTGTTTGCGCGGGATCAGCAGGGCGATGAGAAAACCGACTCCCGGAATTGCGATGACCAGATCGAGAAGGTTCACCGGCCCACTCCTTCCACCACGCCCATCACCAGAATCAGGGCGACGCCGCCGATCACAACCCAAGTCGCATAACTGCGAATATTGCCGGATTGCAGCAGTTTCAGCACGCCGCCGAATCCTCTCGATTCCCTGCCCACGCCGTTCACGATTCCGTCGATGACGCCCTGATCCACGCCGTGCCAAAGCACCGAGCGCGAGCCGGCCACCACAGGGCTGACCACCGTGGCGTCGTAGATTTCATCAACGAAGTACTTGTTGTAAACGAGGTGGTAGAGCCCGCTGAATGTCGATGTGATCTTCTCCGGCACCGCCGTATTCACAACATACATGTAATACGCGAGCAAAATGCCCAGAACGCCGACGCCGATCGAGACCGCGAGAAGCATGGGAATTGCGGGCGCTTCGGTAACCGGGAACATGTTCTCGAGAATCTGGGGAACGTTGAAGGCATAGCCGCCGCCAACCGAGAGCAATGCCAATACGATCAGCGGCCCTCCCATCGAAAACGGCGATTCATGCGGATGGGCGTGGCCGCGGTATTCGCCGAAGAACGTCATGAACAGCGCGCGGAAGACGTAAAAGGCCGTCAGCCCGGCCGTGGCCGCGCCGACCCAATACATCCACGGAGCATGGTGGTAAGCGGCATCCAGAATAGCGTCCTTGCTCCAGAAGCCCGCGAACGGCGGGATGCCGGAAATGGCCAGCGAGGCGCAGAGCAGAGTGTAGAAGGTGATCGGCGTGTGTTTGCGCAGGCCGCCCATGTGCCGCATATCCTGTTCGCCGTGACAGGCATGGATTACGCTGCCCGCGCCGAGGAACAACAGAGCTTTGAAGAACGCGTGCGTCATCAGATGCCAGATGCCCGCCGAAAACGCTCCCACGCCGACGCCCAGAAACATGTATCCGAGCTGCGAAACCGTGGAGTATGCGAAAACTTTCTTGATATCGTTCTGCGCCAGACCTATTGTTGCCGCAAAGGCGGCGGTTGCAAGGCCGATGATGGCGACCGTTTCCATCGCCGCGGGCGCATGAGTGAAGATCGCCGCCGAGCGCGCGATCATGTAGACGCCCGCGGTCACCATGGTCGCGGCATGGATCAAAGCCGAGACCGGCGTCGGACCTTCCATCGCGTCCGGCAGCCAGACGTACAGCGGAATCTGCGCCGATTTTCCGGTAGCGCCGACAAGCAGCAGCAGCGCGATCGCGGTGAGCGTCTCGGTCGGTTTGCCGGGCGCGGCCTGAAACACGGGCGTGAAATTCAGCGTGCCAAAATTCACCACGATCAGGAACATCGCCAGAGAAAATCCGAAGTCGCCGATGCGGTTCACGATGAACGCCTTGTTGCCCGCGGTCGTCGCGCTGTGCTTGACGATGTAGAACCCGATCAGCAGATAACTGCACAGACCGACGCCTTCCCAACCCACGAACAGGATCAGGTAATTCGATGCCAGCACCAGGGTCAGCATGAAGAACATGAACAGGTTCAGATACGCGAAGAAGCGGTAATAGCCTTCTTCATGCGCCATGTAACCGACGGAGTAAATGTGAATCAGCGAGCCGACGCCGGTGACGATGAACAGCATGATCATCGTCAGTTTGTCCACCGCGAAATCCCATCCCACGTCAAGCTGGCCGCTCCTGATCCAGGTGAAATAGTGTTCCGCGACCGGAGTGGCGAGATCTCCCGCCGTCATGTAAACCTTCACGACCCAGGCGAACGACAGAATGACGGTGGCCAGCGCCACCACATTGATTACGGCCTTAGGCAGCTTGCGGCCGAAAATGCCGTTGATCAGGAAGCCGAGGAACGGGAGCGCGGGAATGACCCAGAGATTCTGTATCGGCATTAATTTTTGAGGGTGCTGATTTCGTCGATGTTCAGCGTCGAGCGGTTCTTGAAGACTGTCAGGATGATGGCGAGGCCCACCGCGGCTTCGGCCGCCGCAACCACCATCACGAAGAAGACGAAGATCTGTCCGCTGACCTGCTTGTGCACATTGGCGAAGGCGATGAAGCTGAGATTGACCGCGTTCAGCATCAGCTCGATACACATGAACACGGTGATGATGTTGCGCCGGAACAGAAAGCCCGCCACTCCCAGCGCAAACAGCACCGCGCTCAGCATGAGATACCAGGAGATCGGAACGCCGTTATGCAGTACGGCCAAAGCGTCGGGCATTTAATCCATTTCCTTTCGGGCGAGAACGATCGCGCCCAGGATCGCAATCAGAATCAGCACGGAGGTGATTTCAAACGGCAGCAGGTAATCGGTGAAAAGCGCCAGACCGATACTCTGCGCCGAGCCGCCGGTGAAGTTGCCGAACTTCATGAATCCGGCGTTGGCGAATTCGCGCTGCACGAAATAGCAGATCAGGCCGAGAAAGGCGATCAGCACCGGCACGCCGAGAAGGTGCGCGGTCAACGACCGGCCCCGGCGTTCCTCGGCGCCTGCGTTCAGCAGCATGATGACGAAAACAAACAGCACCATCACCGCGCCGGCATAGACAATGATCTGCACCATGGCGACGAATTCCGCGCCAAGCGCGAGATAGAGCACAGCAAGCGAAGCCATCACGCCGACCAACGACAATGCGCTCGCGATCGGGTGCCTCTGCACCACCACGCTGATGGCGGATAACACGGCGACCGTTGCGAACAGGACGAAAAAGAAAAGATCCATCGCTATAAATCCAACTCAGTGCCCGAGAGCCACCGCCAGGCCGGTGACCAGCAGGTTCAACAACGCAACCGGGAACAGGAACTTCCACGCAAATCCCATCAACTGGTCATAGCGGAAACGGGGCAGCGTGGCGCGAATCCAGATGAACACGAACAGCAGGAAGCCGCACTTGGCGAGGAACCAGAAGAGCGGCATCAGGACGGGAATCACCGGCGGGAAGAGCATTAAGGCGGTCAACCCGAAAAAGACAAGGCCGAAAACCGGCAGCGTGTATCGATCGAAAGGCCGCGCCGGATTGATGCCGTGGTAGATGCACAGCGCGCCCGCGATGAAGAGAATCGCCGGAGCCACGAAGTTCGATCCGTACGCCGCGGGCCACAACGGATGCCAGCCGCCCAGAAACAGCAGCGTCGCGATCGAACAGACCGTCACCATGTTCGCGTATTCCGCCATGAAGAACGAGGCGAACGTCATGCTGCTGTATTCCACGTGGAAACCGGCCACCAGCTCGTTTTCGGCTTCGGGCAGATCGAACGGGATGCGATTGGTTTCGGCGAACGCCGCGATCATGAAAACGAAAAAGCTGATGACCTGCGGAAACGGCCCCGCGAAGATCAGCCACTTCGGCAGAAACCCGAAGTTGTAGCCCGCCTGCGCGTTAACGATGTCGCGCAGACTCAGCGTGCCCGCGATCAGCAGCGGCGAGGCAATGGAGAAACTCATCGGCAGTTCGTAGCTGATCATCTGCGCGGAGCTGCGCAGGCCGCCGAGCAGCGCGTATTTGTTGTTCGAAGCCCATCCCGCGAGCGCGACGCCGTAAACGCCCATCGAACTCACGGCGAGGAGGAACAGGATGCCGACGTTCACATCCGTCAGCTGCAACTGTGTCGTCCACGGCCCGATCGTGACCTGCGTTCCGAACGGAATCACCGAAATCGAAATCAGCGCCATGAAGACCGCGAGGAACGGGGCCAGCAGATAGAAGAAGACGTTGACCTGCGGCGGCATCACGCCTTCTTTGGTGATCAGCTTGATCACGTCGGCGAGCGGCTGCAGCAATCCGTGCGGCCCCACGCGCGAGGGGCCCATGCGCACCTGCACGTGCGCGATGACTTTGCGCTCCACCCATTGCAGATACGCCAGCACGGTGAGGAGGATGAACGCAACCAGCGCGATCTTGATGAGCGAGATGATGTAGAAAGCCATCGTTATTCAGCGGCGCACATGCACGTTACGGCCGTGCGCTATTGGCCCACGTATTCCTCTTTGTCCGGATGCGCGTGGGACAAACGTCTCTCGATAACCGAATTCAGTATTTTAGAATATCGTCCGAGCGTTCCGGACGTGAAGAGATTGTCATGTGCGGACCACACGAGGTCCGGGCGGCTCTCGACGCCCACTCTGCCGTTCACGGGCGTGGTCTGCTGCGCGCCGACGGTCACCAGCGCGAGCGGAATGTCGTAACCTTTCACAGTACGGCGGATTTCGTCGTAGACCTTTTCGGGCAGCCATGGCCCCATCTGCGCGGCGAGTCCCATTTCCTTCGCGATGAGGCCGATGATTTCGAGATCGGGCTTCGCGCCCAGGGTCGCGATAGCGCGCTTCAGGCGCTGCACTTCGCCGCAGACGTTTGTCACCGTGCCGCTCTTTTCATACGCGCCGGCGGCGGGAAGAATCACATCGGCGCGCTGCGCGGTTTCGGTGAGGAACATGTCCTGCGCCACCACGAAAGTTCGAGCCGATGCGACCGGCCCTTCTTTCAAAGGATTAGCGCCGACAACCCAGAGGACATCGAGATCGGCCGCAAGCATCTCTCTCGCGGTCAAGCCTTGCGCGCCCGAAGCCTGGTAACCCGGCAGAAGCTCGGGAACAAGCCCCATATCGATGGCGCCGCGGGAATTCGAATAATCGAGCAGCGGGCAGTATTTGACCGGAATGCCGAGCGATTGCCCGAACTCCACCAACCTGCGGACCTCGTCGCCTTTGACCGCATCGTTGAAGAGGATGACCAGTTCGGGTTCCGCGGCAAGGGCATCGCGAAGAATGGGGAGAGCGTCGATTTCGCCGCCGCTCGTCACGCGCAGGGACCTCGTCGAGTAATGCTCCTCGCGCACATTGCCCGCCGTGACCACGTAGATGTGCGCGTCGTGATGCCGCTTGTTGGCGCGAATCTGGAACG
>JASHSD010000327.1 GCA_030036985.1 Bryobacteraceae bacterium | reverse complement strand
GACACGCCTTGGCTCGCCAGAAGGATCACCTGACATTTGCGGGCGGTCTTTTGCGGTGTGCCGCCCGCACGGACCAGCGATTCCAGGCGTCGTATCTGCGCTTGATCGAGATCCAATGCAGCCGCGCGGGTGAACATACCCCATCGGATCACGAATCCTTCTAATTGTAAATAATTAAGTGGGACGGGACACTAGCGATGGATACCTATTGCCGTTCCATTCGTACGATGGAACGAGCCTGGCGAACTCATCATAGAAATCGGCGATTTGCATGTCGATGCCATGGTCTTCGACGCCGTGCTTTTTGATTCCCGGACCGAGCGATTTGAAGCGATGCACGAGGTTCACGTAGTCGCGCTCGACCACCGAGAATCGGGGCATCGTCTTGCCGGGGATTGGCTCGCATTCTCCCTTGCTCCAGTCCCGCACCTCGGGCTGCGCGATTTCATCCGGTGTGTCGTGCAAAAGAGGAGTCGCTACCAGGTCGCGAAATGGCTTGAGAAAGTGAACGTCTGCAAGCTCGCTCAGTTTTTCCGCGAGCGCCCGAAAGATGTCCCAATCCGTGCGCGATTCCCAGCACGGCGGGACCGCAGCGCCCAGCGGATGGAAGTACGAATGGAGATCGGTGGTGTTGAGATCGTCTTTTTCATACCAGCTTGCCGAAGGCAGGACCATATCGGAGTACAGCGCCGATGTGTCCATCCGGAAGTTCAGATCGACGACCAGATCCATCTTGCCCTGCGTCGAAGCCTCCCGCCATGGGACCTCGTGTACCGAATCCTGCGCCTGTTCGTCAGCGATCGCGTTGGAATGGGTTCCTAAGTAGTGACGCTGGAAATACTCCTGCCCCTTGGCGCTCGTATGGAGCGCATTGGCGCGCCAGATCAGCCACATGCGCGGCCAGTTTTCCGGCAGATCCGGGTCTTCGACTGAGAAGCGCGTTTTTCCGGTACGAAGCTGATCCACCATCCAACTGGAAATTTCCTCCGGGCTATGTGCGCCAGCCGATTCGGCATCGCGTACAAGGTGAATCGGATTGTGGTTGAACTGCGGATAGAAAGGAAGCCATCCCATGCGCACTGCATCGACCTGCAGGTCCATGACGTGCTCGCGCGCGAAGCGGCCTTCAGGTGGATGGTAATCGGGATGCGACTTCTCATAGCGCCATTGATTGCTGTGTACGTAGTGAAATGACGGACCGTTTTGCAGGCGCGGCGGCCGAGTCCAATCGAGCGCCATCGCGATCGTGCTCCACGATGCCATCGGTGTGATCTTCTCCTGGCCGGTGTAATGATTCAGCCCGCCGCCATTCACACCCACACAGCCGCTCAGGATAAGCGCGGAAATCCCGGCGCGATAGTGCAGGTTGTTGTGATACCAGTGATTCACGCCCGAACCGACGATGATGGTGCATTTGCCCTTGGTCTTTTCGGCGGTGGTGGCAAATTCCCGGGCGAGTTGGACGATGGTATTGCGGCCGACTCCCGTGAACTTTTCCTGCCAGGCTGGCGTGTAGGCGAAGTCCTCGTCGTCATAGCTGGCCGGATAGTCGCCGCTGAGCCCGCGCGGCACGCCGTACTGCGCCATCAGCAGATCGAGACCTGTGGTTACTGCGACTCGGCCGTTTTCCGTCTTCAGGTAGCGTACAGGCACACCGCGCCGGAATGTCCGTCCGCTGCCAAAATCGATGAACGGAACCTCAACTACGTCATCACGGGAATCGAGCAGAGATAGCTGCGGATCGATATCCGCGCCGTCCACACCGTCCTTCAACTCGAGATTCCACTGCCCCGGCTCCTGTTGCCAACGGAAGCCGATGGAGCCTCGCGGCATGCGAGGCTCTCCTGTACCGCGATCGAAGACCAGAAGCATCCAATCGCCGTTCTCCACGTCGCGGTAACGCGCCAGCCGGTTGGCCCGCAGGAATCGACCCGCGGCATAATCGTCGGCCGTCTTTTCGATTTCGATCACAAAGGGAGTATCGGAATAGCGTTTGAGGTAGTCGAGGAAATAGGGAACCTGACGGTCCACATAGAACTCTTTGAGGATGACGTGATTCACGGCCATCCAAAGCGCGCCATCCATCCCGGCGTTCACCGGAATCCACCAGTCGGCGTGCTTGGAGACCTGGCTGAAATCAGGGGAAAGGACCACCAGCTTGGCACCATGATGCCGCGCCTCAACCACGAAGTGCGCATCCGGCGTGCGCGTCATATTCAGATTGCTGCCAGCGGCAATGATGTACTTGCTGTTGAACCAGTCGGCGCTTTCGGCGACATCCGTCTTTTTGCCCCAGGTCTCTGGCGAGGCTGGCGGGAAATCGGCGTACAGGTCGTAAAAACTGAGTAACACACCCCCGAACAATTGCAGGAAGCGCGATCCTGCAGCATAACTCAACATGGACATTGCGGGGATCGGCGAAAAACCGATCACGCGGTCCGGCCCATACTTTTTCGCCGTGTAGAGCATCGACGCGACGATCACTGGTCCCAGGTTGCACGGCGGAATCCGCTTTTTCCGCGCGCGACCTGATAGCTGTGGCGTTTCTCTTCATCCTCGACAATGGATGCCCGGGCCTCGACGGGATCGGCGTGTTTGGCCCGCGCGCCTTCCCAAAGGTCCATCAGCACGCCGCGCAAATAGGGATACTTGATTCGCAACGGGCTGTAAATGTACCAGGAATAGACAATGCCGCGCTGGCAGCCGCGTGGTTCGTAAAGCGGCAGGCTGCTTTCCAGCTTCGGATAATCGATGGCCTGGAGTTCCCAGGTGACGATCCCATTCTTGACATAAATGTTCCAGGAGCAGCCACCGGTGCAATTTACACCGTGTGTGCTTCGGATCACTTTGTCGTGCTGCCAACGATTGCGGTAAAACTCCTCCCAGAGGCGCAGCTTAGGGTTCACGATGTCTTTGATCCAGCTCAAAACGGCGCTCCTTGTCTGGTGGCTCTCTCGACCAACGCTCGGCGGACGGATTTGACGCGATCACGCCATGCAAGTCCGGTGATCACGACGAAAATGGCGCCCAGAACCACTGCTGCCAGCAGAGTGATTTGCGTGCTCCACTGCGATTGCGGCCGGGATTCGGCTTGTTCCAGGTACGCCATGAGATCTGCTTGCTCGCCAGGGAATAACGGATGCGGACCATAGATTTGCGTCATCACCCTGAAGTAGAGTGTCTGGACTGCCGATTGCGTTCCGGTTGGGCCAAGCTTCATATAGGCGTGTGTCAGGTCCGGACCCAGGCTTCCTCCATCCTGGAATGGGAGGCCGGCGATGCTGTGGCACGAGACGCATGCCGGGCCGCCGTTGCGGAAGCGATCGAGGCCGGTAAAGAGCCGCTGTCCGCGGGAGGGCGAACCAGTAGCGGCTGTTGGGATGGTTTGCGCTCCCGCTATCTGGAGAGCCAGACCCACATGAACCAAGCTGCCAATAGGGCGTCGGCCAACCGGGACATAGGCTCTCTAGTAGCCGCTGAACTCTTCTATCCGGATATCATCGGTGTCAATTCCGGACCTGGTCAGCGTCGCCTGAAGATCTCTGTCCATCTGCGGCGGGCCGTAGTATATGGGTCCGGCTGAAGACGACTGTGGAGAGGCCGCCGCTTTCAGGTATCGGTCCAACATGTTGTGATCAATCATGCCGACCTCACCCGTCCACGGCCGACTCGGTTTCTCCATGTCGGTCATAGTCGCGATGAGCTTGTAGTTCGGATTCTCCGCTTCGAGATTTTGTAGTTCGTCCAGGAACGCAGCGTCTTCAGGCCTGCGATTGGAATAGAAGAGGAAGATGTGATGTGGCAGTTTCTCCCTGGCTGCAGTTACCACAATGCTCCAAAATGGAGTAATCCCGATGCCGCCGGCCAGAAACACGGCCGGACGCGCCGCATTATTATGAATCGTTAGATTCCCGAACGGCCCTTCGATCTTGACTTCCGATCCGAGCGACACGTTCTTCAGAACTCGTTTGAAGGCAGTGTCCCGCAGCCGAGTCGTCACCATAATCATGGGCTCATGGGGAGCGCTGCTGATCGAGAATCCTCGCGTGTTGCCTTCGCTGTCGGTTTCCGGCGGATTGATTAGCGTGATATCGACGAACTTGCCCGGTTTAAATGTCCATCCGACGGGCTTGTCGAACTGAAATGCCATAGTGTTTTCCGCCACTTCATGCCGCTCAACCAGATGCGACATGAAGGTCGGCCAGTTCGCCGCCGTGGTCATATTTTGTTCCTTTCTTCGGTTCCTCTCCGAGCCGCACGCGCACGGAACTGCGCCCTCAACCCGAACCCAGCGCGGAGCCGCAGTGATTGCACGTCCCCCGTCAACCCACGGATTTTCGATGCCTCTCGCGTGCAGCGTAGTTATGAGTCTGCGTGGATCACCGAGATCGCTCCATCCGCTGTCACCGAGGCTAGCCACCGCAAAAGCCGCCGTGTTGACAGACAATACTTCCTTTGAAAAATCGCCGGATGGGATTTGATCGTAGAGACTTCGCACGAATTCATATACCAGGTCAAAGCGTGGGAAAGACAATATCGGTTCAAAACTGCTATACAGGCCCGGGCACGCTCGGCGAATCAGTTCGAGGAACGCGCGCACGGTGCCTACCATGACAAAAGTGTTCCAGAAACAACCCTGATTCAGCAGGCGTTTGGCAAGTTCGTAGGAGGGTTTTTCCCAAAACCGCTTGACGCCCATCAATCGGCCATCGAAATCCGT
>JASHSD010000326.1 GCA_030036985.1 Bryobacteraceae bacterium | reverse complement strand
CACGGACATCGCGGCCTCGTCTTTCCAGGATCAGGAACGCGGCCTCGTCTTCACCCTGCGCAACGCTTTCGTCCAGGTTCTCCAGGCCAAGGCCGTAGTCAATAACGCCAGAGAAAATCTGGCCTATTGGGACGGCGAACTGGCGATCAACCGGACGCGGCTCGGCGCCGGCGATATCGCTCAGATGGACCTGAACCGGCTGGTGCTGCAGCGGGTGCAGTTCCAATCGGACCTGGAAACGGCGACGGTGAACCTGCGGACGGCCAAGATCCAGCTCCTGCAATTGCTCGACGACCGCACGCCCATCGAACAGTTCGACGTCACGGGCCCGTTCGAATTCAGCGAGACCCTGATGCCGCTCGAAGAGTTCCGCAGTATCGCGCTGGCCTCGCGGCCGGACCTGAAGGAGGCGATGCAGAACGTGGAACTGGCGAAGGCCAACCATCAACTGGCGGTCGCGAACGGCTCGACGGACCCCACGTTCAGCGTCTGGTACACGGGCAATCCGTCGTTCAGTAATCCGTATGCGACCAACACCATCGGCTTGAGCGTCAGCATTCCGCTGCGGCTTTTCGACCGCAATCAGGGCGAGAAGGAGCGCACCGAGATCGACATTCGCCGCAATCAGCGGCTGCAGGATGCGGCGGCGGCGCAGGTCTTCAGCGACGTGGATTCGGCGTACGTGACGATGCAGAGCACCGTTAATCTGCTGCGGCCTTATCGCGATACGTACCTGGGGCTCGCGACAAAGGTACGCGACACGATGGCGCTGGCTTTCCGGAACGGAGGGGCTTCGCTGCTCGATTACCAGGACGCGGAGAAATCGTATCGTGACACCCGCCTGGCGTATATCAATCTGATTGGTTCCTATTTGACCGCCGCGGCCCAGATGAATCAGGCCGTGGGCCGTGAGGTGATTCGATGAAACAAATCGCTCTGATTGAACTGGTTCTCTGTCTCGGAGCGGCGGCCGCGCTCGTGAGTTGCGGAAACGTCAAGGCTGATTCGAAAGCGGATCTTGCCGCCGAGGCGCCGCCTCCCGCGGAGGTCATTCCCGCCGGCGGATCCAGCCTCGTGAGAGTCGACAACCCCGCGCAGTTTCCTATCGTCGCGGCGGGCAAATACGAAGCCGCGCCGCAGTTGAACGTCACCGGGACGGTCGCCCCGGATGTCTCTCGCAACGTTCCGGTGATTTCGATCGCCTCCGGCCGCATTATCGAGATTCATGCAAAGCTGGGCGATTACGTTACGAAAGGCCAGCTTCTGCTGAAGGTGCAGAGCGCCGATATCTCGGGCGCGTTCTCGGATTACAAGCAGGCGCTCGCCGACGATACTCTGGCCCAGGCGCAACTCGCCCGAGCCAAGGTTCTGCTCGAAGCCGGCGCCATGGCGCAGAAAGATTACGAGGTCGCCGTGGATACCGAGGCAAAGGCCAAGGTGACCGTCGAGACTACGGAAGAACACCTGCGCGTGCTCGGCGCCGATAAGGATCATCCGAGCCCGATCGTCGATATCTACGCTCCCATTTCGGGCGTGATTACGGATCAGCAGGTGACGCAGGCGGCGGGAACGCAGGGCTTGGCTTCGCCGAACCCGTTCACCATCTCCGATCTGTCGCACGTCTGGATTCTCTGCGATGTTTTCGAAAACGATCTGCAGAACGTGAAGGTCGGCGAATACGCGAACGTGAAGTTGAATGCCTATCCGGATCGCATGTACCGCGCCCGCATCGACAATATCGGGCCGATTCTCGATCCCAATATCCGGACGGCCAAAGTGCGTCTCGAAGTGGAGAATCCCGGCCTGATGCGCCTGGGGATGTTCGTCACCGCTACGTTCTTTGGCCAGAAGAAGGAGACGCATGCGCTGGTTCCGGCGACGGCCATCCTCCATCTGCACGATCGCGACTGGGTGTACGTGCCGCAGGGCGATAAGTCCTACCGCCGCACGGAAGTCAACGGTGGTCTTATCCTCGCGCAGAACATGCAGGAAGTCACCGGAATCGATCCGGGCACGCAGGTGGTCAAAGACGCTCTGGTTCTCGAGAACACGGTGGAGCAATAGATCCGGATGATTCGCCGCTTAGTCGATTTCGCTCTCAACAACCGCATCATGATCGTTGCGTTTGCGGTGTTGTTGTTCATTTGGGGCGGAATCTCGTTCCATCAGCTGCCCGTGGAAGCCTATCCCGACGTGGCCAACAACTACGTCGAGGTCATTACGCAATGGCCGGGCATCTCGGCCGAGCAGATCGAGCAGCAGGTCACGATCCCGCTTGAAATCGTGATGAACGGCATCCCTCATCTCACGGCGCTGCGCTCTTTCTCGCTCTTCGGTCTCTCCGATCTGAAGATGACTTTCGACGACGAATCTGCGGACGACTGGAACCGCGAGAAGGTCCTCGAACGTCTGGCGCAGGTCACACTGCCGCCCAACGTGCAGCCCCAGATGGGCACGGACTGGAGTCCGGTCGGCCAAATCTATTTCTTTACGCTGGAAAGCACGAATCCGCGCTACGACGTGATGGAGCTGAAGTCTCTCGAAGACTGGGTGGTGGAGAAGGCGTTCAAATCGGTGCCGAACGTGGTCGATGTCGCCAGCTTCGGCGGCCCGACGCGCGAGTATCAGGTTCGCCTCGATCCCGACAAGCTGATCGACTATGGCCTCAGCATCGGACAGGTCGAAAACCAGCTCACCAACAACAATGCGAACGCCGGCGGCAGCTTCATTGAAACAGGCCTGCAGCAGATCGATATTCGCGAGGTCGGGCTGGTCAGGAACGTCGACGATATCCGCAATACGGTCATCAATACGAAGAGCGGCACGGCCGTCAAGATCAAGGACATCGCGGTCGTGGAGCAGGGGCCGAAGATCCGGCTCGGCCAGTTTGCGCGCGCCACGCATCTTGCCAACGGCAAAATCATCGACGATGACGACGTGGTCTCCGGCATCGTGCTGCTGCGCAAGGGCGCGAATTCCGACGCGGTGCTGGAAGGCATTCACGACAAAGTCAAAGAGCTAAACAGCGAAATTCTGCCGCATGGCGTCAAGGTTGTGCCTTTTCTCGACCGCAGTGATCTGGTCCACTTCACCACCCATACGGTCCTTCACAATCTCTCCGAGGGCATCATCCTCGTAGTTGTGATTCTGTTCCTCTTCCTCGGAAACGTGCGGGGAGCCTTGATCGTCGCGCTGACAATTCCCTTCTCTCTGCTGTTCGCTGCCACCTGCCTGCAGTTGAAAGGCATTCCCGCCAACCTGCTTTCGCTGGGCGCTCTCGATTTCGGCATGGTCGTCGACGGCGCGGTCGTGATGGTCGAGAACATTGTGCGCCATTTGTCGCGTCATCAGGCCGACGACAAGCGAACGCCGATGGAGAAGATCCGGGAAGCCGCGCACGAGGTCCAGCGGCCCGTGTTCTATGCGATCGGCATCATCATCACGGCCTATCTGCCGATCTTCACCCTGCAGCGCGTGGAAGGCCGGCTGTTCAAACCGATGGCATGGACCGTGGCGTTCGCTCTGCTCGGCGCGCTGATGTTCTCAATGCTGCTGGCGCCCGTGCTTTCGAGCCTGTTCTTCCGCAAGGGCACGAAGGAATGGCACAACCCGGTGATGAGTTTCCTCACCAGAATGTATCGTAAGGCGCTTGGAAAGGCGATCCATTGGCGTTGGGTCACATTGGGCGTCGCGCTGTCGGGATTCGCGATTGCCGTCTATCTCGCCACCAGCGTTCTGGGTTCCGAATTCCTGCCGCATCTCGACGAAGGCGCGATCTGGGTGCGCGGTACGCTGGCGCCGAGCACAGGACAGACCGAGGGCATCGCCGTAGCCAACCGCGCCCGCGACATACTGTGCTCGTTCCCCGAGGTTCCGCAGTGCACCAGCCAGGTCGGCCGGCCCGACGACGGCAC
>JASHSD010000325.1 GCA_030036985.1 Bryobacteraceae bacterium | reverse complement strand
ACGTATTTGCTTGCCGCGTAGGCGCCGCCGCTCATCACGAACACGAGCGCGAGCGTGACCGCGACGTTCGTGTAGGTCAACCGCTTGCGTATCCCTGAGAACATCCTCATTCCTCTCATCTCCCGCCCGCATCGGATTTGCGGGCTTTGGCTTTGTTAGGCTTTGATTGCTTCTTGGCCTTCGTCTTGCTCGTCTTCCCGGCTTTAGCTTTTTTGCTTTTCTTCTTTTTCGCCGGTTTTGTGTTGGGCGTGCCGGGAAATTTGATCGTAGGGATAGCGAGCTGGGGAAGTGGTGTCGGCGAGACGAGCACTGCAGGCAGCCCGAGCGTCGTGAACGTGGACTGTTCGCCGATCGCAACGGACCCGGGGGTGTTGCCGTCGCCGAAGTGGATCGTGATCCTGTAGGCGTACTCGGTGCCCGGTTGCAGGCCGGTCACCGGGAGCTGCTCGTAGACCGGGCTCGCGCCCGCACCGGTGGAGGCCGAGAAGATCGTGTCGTACTGCGTGGCCGGACCGTCGTAGACGCCCACTTCAAACGTGTACACCGACGCCTGTCCGTCGGGGTTCACCGTTCCCGCGATCAGCGCGCTCGTCGCGGTGATCGCGCTCGCGCCTTCGCTCACTGCCGTCACGAACGGCGCGGCGGCCGTTTCGAACGAGCCTTCGGGGACCCGCGCGCCGCCGGCTTCGCCGAGCGCATCCCCGCCAGCGCTCTGCGCGTACAGCCGGTAACGGTAGCGCGTAGCGGGCTGCAGTCCCGTCGCTTCCTGCGCGACCCCGATCTCTCCGTATTCAGGCGATTCGCGCGTGGGCGCCGCGAGCACGCCCGTGCACGCCGCTTCGAGCGTCTCGCCCGCTTCGAGCTCGCTACTATCGCAGTCCGCTTCGGGCGCGTAGCGAAACTCGTATTCCGTGGGCGTGTTCTCCGGGTTCAGGTTCGCGACCATCACGACCGAAGTCGGCGTCGCAAACGACGCCAGCGGCTGACCGACGACCCGCGGTGGCGCCGGTGGCGTCGTCAGCTCTTCGATCGAGCCGCTCGTCAACGCTTCTTCTGGGGCCTTCACGTTGAGGTCTTCGCCGGCCAGTCGGTCGTACACCTTTTCGTTGGGGCGCACGCCAACGATCGGCGCGCTCACCTGGTCCAGCGGCGTTTCTTCTTCGCCTTCGGCCTTCTCGTCAACGAGCGGGATCCGCGGCTCGGTCATTTCACCCAGCGCTTCGCCTCTTCCCCATTCAAACCACACGTCCGTCTCTGGCACGCCCCACGGGTCCACTTCGCCCTTCAGGCTACATTCCAGCGTAACGTCGGCTTCTGCCGCGAGAGGACCAGGCACGCATTCCGTTTTACCGACGAGCAGTTCCGCGACCGGCTTCGGCTCGTACGCGATCACCTCATCCCGAGTCGGTTCACTACCACGTGGGGCCCCAAAGACAGCATACAGATCATCACCAACGCTGAACACCATATCCTTGGCGCCGTAGCTTGCGAAACGCGTGATCGGGTGCAGGCTCGCGCTAGCTTCATTAACTTCGTACAGCGAACCACGTTCCTCGCCTCCAGGGACCTGTTCGCTGACCGCGAGTCTGCCGGCCGGGTCGAACGCGAGAGCTTCGACGGATTTGCCGACCTGGTAGCTCTTGAGTTCCATACCGGCCGGGCTGAACTCGCGGATCAGTTCCTGGTCGCCGGCACCCGAGGGACTACCGTAGACAAGATATATATCGCCGGTCGCCGGAGCGACCGCCAGTCGCTCGACAGCCATGCCCCGCGCTTCCGAGATCGCCGTGAGCACGATTTCACCAGTCCACACGCCCGTTTCCGCGTCGAACTCCTGGACGCGGTGTTCATCCCCAACATAGAGCGTATTGCCACTCATGACGAGAAGATTCCCATACCCACCAACGAAGTTAAACGAGCCCCGTTCGACCGGCGCCGGGACACCGATCGCATACAGCGCCGGCCTCTTGCATTTCGCGACTTCCGCCTCCGTGCAGAGGTTACCTTTCGTCGTTTCGTTGACTTCCCTGCCAATCTCCAACACGAACTGGCCGGTCGCGCTCAACTCCTGGACACGCTTGCCTCTGAATTCTTCTCCACCGACATCGGCTTCCACGATTTCTGCCACATACACGTCGCCAGTTGTAGCGTCGACGGCAATGCTAGTGGGTCCTGTGAATTGCCCGGGTTCAACCCCCTCCGCGCCTGCTTGGCATTCGCTTGCTTCGGCTACGGTGCAGAGGTCGCCGCCTTTCTTGTTGACGTCCTTGCCGAACATGAGCACGAATTTCCCATCCGCTTCGAGCTCCTCGATACGGTGGTTGCCGCTGTCCGTGATATAGATATCGCCGTCGGGGGCCGCGGCAACGCTTTCCGGATATTCGAACCCGCCGGGTTCGCTGCTAGGTACGCCGGGTTGGCATTCGTTGCCTGATATGACGGTGCAGACGGTCCCTTTGGTGGTCTTGTCGACTTCCCAGCCGAAGTGGCTGGCCTCGACCTCCTTGACCGGCGCGGTCGCGGCCTGGGCGACGCCGGCAGCGCAGGCGAGCGTCGTAACGGCAAACGCCGCGAATAGAGCGACGAGTTTGGAGCGGACGATGA
>JASHSD010000324.1 GCA_030036985.1 Bryobacteraceae bacterium | reverse complement strand
GGACCAATACATCAGGAAAATTTAGTCGGTAAGTCCATCTTTGTGCTATTGTTTAGCGAGCTTTGAGCTTGGCTTTCCTAGCGCTGGTCTCCCCCTTTGCCCTCCAATCGCGACCGTGACGCCGACCGCTCCGGCCAATTCCTTGATCTTCGCGATGGTTTCCTGTTTGCGCTTTTCCGCCCGCGCTTTGATTTCCGCCTGCCCCCAGGCGACGACCTGCGAGAGATCGGCGTCCGATAGCGCCCGTACCGTTTCCAGTGTCATAATTCCTCGACTTTCGTAATCTCGATATGCTCGAAATGCACCGCGTCCGAATCCTTGAGGCCGCGCTCGATATCGACGCCCTCCTGAATGAACCGCGCCCGGTGTTCTACAATCAGTTCCCGCACCCGGAGCATGTTGCTGCCTTCCGCCCGCACTTCGTACTTTCCAAAATCCAGCAGCAGACTACCGTCAGGAAGGTAATCGGCCAGCAGCAGGGAGGAGTAAGGGAAGCTCGCGATCCTGCCGCTTGAGAGCCGGACATCGAGCATGAGCGCATCCCGGCTTTGCGCGCGGGCTTCCTGAAATGAATCTATCGCCTCCTGCTCTGTCGGCTCGTGGCGCGGCGGCTGAGGCTTTAGGAATTTATGGATGGTAGAGCCTGGCCGCGCGTGCGTCGTGTGGGTGTCGCTATCTTTCATGGCCTGTGCTCCTCTGCTGGTGGTGGGCAATATAGGCTTGGACGTAATCGTGCGCAGCGATGCGCTCGCGCAGCTTGTAGTAGACATGGCGTACATGCCTGTGGAAGCGATTCAGCAGCGTCCGCTTGCGGTTGTGCGCGGTGGCCTGTTCGTCCGCCTTCTTCCCCATTAACTCCGTTGCGGACATACGCGCCCCGGAGCTTTGCACGGCGTCGAGCATGGCAGCCTTGTCGTCGGTATAGACGCGCACAGCCTCGCGTCCGCGCGAGAGCGAGACGTAGAGTTGTTCCCGATTGGCAGCGGCGAAGGATTCCTGGCCGAGGGCCACGAGCGGCACGTCCACTGTCTTGCCCTGGCTTGCATGGGAAGTGACCACGTAGCCATGCGTCAGCCCCCCGTAATTCTTCGGAACAATGAACCCGTTGGTGAGCTTGATATCGCCCTGTTTGGTGAAGCCTTCCACCTGATAGAGCGCCCCGTTATTGAGCCTGTCTTTGCCCTTGAGTCCCAACAAGCCCCGCCGCGCTTCACCCACATACCCGTTCATGGTGATGCGGAGCTTGTCGCCTTCGGCCAGGGCGAGCTTACGCGGCTCGTAGACCTGAAACTTTTTCGCTTCGCTGAAAGGCAGCAGCGTCTTGCTACCGTCCGCGCGGGCGACGGTAATTCCATCCATGCCCCCCGCCGTGCTTCTCGCGCCGGCGTTGCCGGCATTGATGACGGTCACGCGCTCGCCGCGCTTGAACCCCTTGGCGTTCTGGTGGAACTGGATTACCTCGCCCGTCTGGTAGGAATTGGCGTCGGTGCGCTCCGCCTCGGTGAGATTGCGCGAACGGAGCGACGTAAATTCCCGTTCTTTGATTCCGAGCCTGCCTTGCTCTTTAAGCGTCTCGCGTATGGCGTCGGTGACGTGGCCGATTTCCGCGTGAGTGGGAGCGACGACGAGGGAAGTCTTGTATTCGCCGTTCGCCTTGCGCTGCGTGATAACGTCGGCGTAATCCTCCGCGATCCGCTTGTAACGCTCCGGCCCCTGGACTTCGATAATCGCGCCCATATCGTCGAGCGCCGAGAGTCCGGCTTCCAGCTTGGTTCTGCCGTCCTTGCCTATGGTGTCGCCCTGGGAGATATCGGCAATCGCCTTGCGGTAGGTGTCGTTCGTCTGGCGATGGATCTCCGTAAGGGACGCCGATTTCATCGCGGAATTATTTTCCAAAACCCGCAGCGCGTCGCCGCGCAGGACGGCGTTATGCTGGGCGGAATCCCCGGAGAGAATCACGCGGGCGTCCTGCTCTTTCGCCACGTCGAAAAGCCGCTTCATATCCTTGACGGAGAGCAACCCGGCTTCGTCCACCCAGAGCACCTGGCCGTGGACGCGCTTCTGCATTTCCGGGTCGATAAGAAGGCGCTCGACGGTTTCGGCGTTCTTGAATCCCGCCTCGCCCGCGAGCACGCCGTGCGAGGCTTCCGCCGAGGGAGCGAAGGTAAAGACCTGCTTGCCGGTTTTTTCGATGGCTCCGATAGTCGCCCGCATCATGGTGGTTTTGCCGGTGCCCGCCTTCCCTTGCAGGCCGGTCACCTTGTCGCGGGAATTGAGAATCACGAGCGCCGCGTTGCGTTGCTCATCGCTCAAGGCGGGATCGAGGTTAATGGTTCCGTAGCCGCCGAGCTTGCCGCGCGTGGCGCGTCCGTGCCGCGCGAAATTAATCATGTCCAGTTCCTCGCGCAGCACGTCCTTTGTCGTGACGTAGCGTTTTCCCTTTACGTCGTTGTAGAGGATGGAATCGCGCAGGGCCGCGTTGCGCACGTCCTTGACGCTCCCCTTGCCGAAGCTGTGAATCAGGGCGGTCTCCAGGAGCTTCTTTTTGGTGACGGCGGAGGAACGCTCGAAGCAATGGGCGATGGCGTAATCGACGG
This sequence comes from Bryobacteraceae bacterium, assembly GCA_030036985.1. Taxonomy (GTDB): domain Bacteria; phylum Acidobacteriota; class Terriglobia; order Bryobacterales; family Bryobacteraceae; genus BOG-234. The sequence continues at coordinate 2,777 of JASHSD010000324.1, read as the reverse complement.
CCTGCCCCGCGCCGAGCGCCTGGGTATCGCGTCCGTCGCGCGCCTCTAGAATCGCCTCGCGCTCGCCGTCTTTCAGGCGTTTATTCCATGCCTTGCGCAGTTCCGCCATGCTCATCGGATTCTCCGGCTTCGCCTCGCGGGTTTTCTTGGCGAGCATTTGCTTGGCCTCGGGAGTGGTAAGGCCGAGCCGCAGGGCTTCGGCCTTGATAATCTCGCCCCGGCGAGAGAACGTCTTGCAGGTTTCAGGGTCGATGCCTGAGAGCTTGAAGCTGTTTTTGTCGCGTTCGATGCCGTAGCCGAGAGCGGCGAGTTTTTCAGCAAGACGGGAATGGAAAGCGGCTTGGTAATAGCCTTTGTCGCGCACCAGGTGCTCGAACTCCCCGGCCTTCCAGCGATCCTCCGCCGGGTCGTAAGTGGCGTTGATGGCGACGGCGTGACAGTGCAGTTGCGGATCGGGAATGGAAGCGCCGTCCTCGGTAACCGGACGGGTAGTGCGGTGGATGAATTCGCCCCAAACCATGTTGCAGGTCTGCCGGTCCTCGCGTTGCGCTCCGTTCTTGCGAACACGCGCCCGCATGGCGTCCTCCATCTCGCCCATCGTTTCCTTGACCGATTGGCGGAATGCGTCCATGACCCGGTCGTCCCCTCCCAGCTCGTAAGCGAGCGTGACGGATTTGGGAGCGTCGAAAGTAAAATCGTAGGTGACGCGCCTTGCGGCTTTCGTGCGCGGCGTCAGTTGCTCGCCGGTCTTGGGGTTGATGTTTTCGCAGAGGCGGAAGTAGCTGTCCTTGTCCACCTGTCCCGACAGTCCCAGCAGTTCGGCCCCCCGCCCGTGCCACTCCCCGGCAATCTCCTGGGCATCGCGCATGTAGTAATCGGATTTGGACAGATGCTCGGTGAAATAATCCTTGGCGGCCTTGGCGTTGACGGCGTGATTGATAAACAACATGGGCCGATCCCGTTATGGTTTAAGGACACAACCTGTAGGGGTTAGTCTTTGCCGTCTACCCCCACCGGTTGAGAAAAGCAAGAAGAAAGTAAGCGTTGACACTAGTCTCCTATGCGTTGCATAGGGGGCCGGACAAGCCATTGCCAGCGCGCAAGAATCTTGTGTCCGCCAGCCGTGATTCGTCCGCCACAGTTGGCGAATCCTAAATGTCACAGGAGCGATCCGCCCCCGCGAAATGTTGAGTTGTCCGTTCATGAAATTCGCCTCGGGTTGCGGAACTTTTTCTTTGCGGGACATCGTCGCCAAGGGAGGCGCGCGTCACACTCGCGCGCCCCGCATTTCGGATCGCTTTCCTTCACAGGGACCGTCCCTGCGAGAGCGAGCGCTCCATCTGGTTGTTCGCCGGCGCGGCGTATTTAGCGGCGGGAGTCTGGGACTCGCCGGCGTTATGGGTCACGCCTTTGTCGGCCATTACCTGCCCCGCCGCTCGCGCCTGGGCGAGCGACTCGGCGGGCATGGATTCCACCCGTCCGTACTTCTCCGCTGCGGACATGGCATATCACCTCGATTCCGGCGCAGTTGCGCCCGGCTCGGCATCGAGCACGTGTTTCAATTCGGGAGAGAGATTGGCGAAGGCGTCCTTGAGGCGCGCGTCCTGGCCCATGAGCCGGACGCTCGATTCCGCCACCACGAAGCCGCCGGTTTCGCTCGCGGGTTTGCCCGCCAGCGCGGCGCTCAAATACTTGGCTTCAATCTCGGCGTCGCGCATGTCGAGCATGGCGCGGCGCTCGTTGTAATAAACGATATGGTTGTTGATGAACAGCGCCACGGCCGAGATCATCAGCCAGAGGCCGACCTGGCCGGAGATGGTCCAGAGCAGGTGCCCGGCCCCGAACACCAGCGCGGGCTCGAAGAACTTGTAGATTTTCTCGGTGGAGACGGGCAGCGGCAGAATGGAGGTGCCCATGTACATGCTGTGCCATTCGACGCCGGCGTTATTCTTCCGGTTGATTTCCCAGCGGCGGTAGACGCCCATCGCGATAAAAGCGAGCCAGAACAGCACCATGAATTGCTGCCCGCCCTGGCGCGTGAGGAAACCGAACATGCTGCCCAGGAACGTGAAATTGGCGACGACCGTGTAGCCGAAGAACAGGTTGAGCCAGCTCAGGTAACGCTCCCCGAAATCCTTCCGGATGAACGGCACGACGCTGACGGCGAAGCAGCCGCTGATCAGGCTGATAATCGCCAGTAACACCTCGAAGGTCCGCCACTGCTCGGTGCCTTTGAGCAGCTCGCGGGTTTCACCGTATAACTTCATGACTCACGCCCTCCTTGAAGCGTGCTGATGCGAATGGAAATTGAGATGCTCCCCGCCCGTGTTTCAAAGCGAAGCGCCCCCGGCCGGGCTTCACTTCGTCGCGGGCTTGCAGGTGACGCCGGGAATCTGCTGGCGGAACGAGCTGCGGAGCCAAGGCTCGCCCGAGTTTGCCTGGAAGCAGGCCCCTGTCTGGTAGACGATGCAGTCGGTGACGAAGCCGTTTTGCGGCCCGCCTTTCTTAAGGCTCGTGAACTCCGAAGGCAGCACCTTGCGGCCCGGCGACTCCGAGCCCCCGCCCCTGCCCCGTCCGTCTTCCGTGGTGCCGTGCCAGTTGGTGCGGGTCTGGATTTCCTCGGAGATCATGTCCGACGCCCAGCGGTTGGTTTCCGGGTCGCCGTTCGCGTGGAAAATCTTGGTGCCCATGTTGCCCAAAAACGCATCGACGCGGTGCCTGCCCGCCTCGCCGCCCATCGCGGCCAGGTAGTTCGGCTTGTTCTGAGAAATCAGCAC
>JASHSD010000323.1 GCA_030036985.1 Bryobacteraceae bacterium | reverse complement strand
CGGTCCGTGAACCATCCGTATGAGTCGCGCGAAAAATTGAAGCTGTCGCCGGGATTCCCTGCCTCGGGGTACTCCGTCCGGTACTTCTCATGCGAGATTCGTTCGCCGACGATGCACCAATTCGCGTCCCCGCAACACGGGTCGTTGCACTCTGGGTCCCATACGACCGTCTGCGGGTTCGGAATGTCGCGCACGCGGAGGACTTGGTCGAACGTGTCGCCGCCCGCATAGACCGGCCGCAGCCCGAGCGCCCCGAAGCCGCCGCCGACGCAGAACTTGAACTGCGACTTGTAAATCTCGGACGCGCGCGACTCGTCCTCGATGCTGCGCCACAGGTCCCCGAGAATTTGCGCGACGGCCTCGCTCGCCGATTCTGTCGTCGGACGCACCTTCACGCTAGGGCGCGTCTGGCGCATGTCGGCATTCACGAGGTTGACCGGACCGATGACACGATTGAACGTGTAGCACGGCTTGCCGCGTCGCGCAGCGAGAACCATCGGGTCCCACTGCGACTGGGTCTCTGAGTTATAGATGAAATTCAGGTCTTCCGCATGAAGACGCCGATTTTCATCAAACGCGCCAACCCCTTCGTCGAAGTGCCGCTTTACGCGCGCGATCAAATCACCCTCGAACTCGCCCTCGTTCCCGTTGGAGTCCTTCAGCCGGCGCAGGCCGGGCTCGGGCGGCGCGAGGTTGGGAGGCGTGCTCAGATTTTGGGACGGCGCTTCGGCCACTCAGGTTTCCTCGATCAAAAACCGCTGGTTTTCCTCGACGTATGCATCAATCACACTGCCGGGCGGAATGAAGCCGTGCACCTCGAGCTGTGTCCACTTCGCGCCGCGATTCTTGCGCCGCTGTATCTTCACGCGCACGGGGCGGATCGTGCCGCGATTCTTGATCGACGCTGTGCCGGCGCGACCGCCAGATTCCAAGTAGATTCGCTGCCCGTGCTCAATATCAACCCACAGTGGCCTGATATCTGCCTGCTGCGCGCTACGCGGCGGAAGGTTGCTCTTACCCACCGCGAGCAGAAGCTTTCCGTTCGCGACCGGCGCGTACTCGTCAGTTTTCCTGCCGCCCGGACCGAACACAACCTGCTGCGGCAAAACAAACACGCCGTCCGGCGCATTGAAGTTCAGAATCTCAACCTGTGTCGCCACGTCTCACCTCCGCTTAATGCCGGCGCGCATGTCGAGCAGATAGTGCAGCGCCGCTGAATTCACCTTCACTATCGTCGCGAGAGCCTGCGTCATCTTGTGCCCCGGAAACGCCGCCAAGCAGCCGTCGGTGTCCGTGAAAAGGCAGATGCCGGCCTTACGGCATGCTTCATCGGCGCGGATTGCTGCCATCCATGCCGGCGTCGTAGGAATCGCGATCATCCCGGAAACACTCCTACTGGACAGTACCACCACGGCATTCCGCTGGGATCGCGTGTTGGCTCGACCTTCCCGCGCGCGAGTCCGCTCATCACGTTGTACCGCAGGCAGTCCATCAAGTGATCGTCTCGCTTGACAATTTCGCCGCGCTCATTGCGGTGATAGATACGATACTCGTTGAACGTGTTCGAGCACGTGGAGAAAATCTGAAGCAGTCCTTGGCTCAGCATCTCCCACACCTTGCTCAGCCCCGCCTCACGCGTATTGTCCGCGATGCGCAAGTCGAGCCCAAGCTGCTGGTAGAGCTCCATCAGCTTCTCGCCGTCCTTCTGCGAGCGCCCGCGCGCCGCGGGGTCGACGACGCCCGGAATCCAGTCTCCGCGCGCCCGAATCGCCGACGCATGCACGGAGGGTTCGGCCTCGCCGCGATAGTACTCGTCATACTGGACGCACTTGCCGCTGTCCGGATCGCGCGCCAGCCACAATGCGGCGGTGCGCTTCCAGCCTACATCAAGCGCGAATGAGCGCGGCCAGTGCGCCGGAATCGGAAACGGCGCGATCCGGATTTCTTCCTCCGGAATCTGATAGATCGCGCCCGCCCCAAGTTGCGGTATACCCTTCGAGCGCGCCTGCCGTTGCCACGGCGGGATGCTCTTGAGCATTGACTCCTGCCGCTCTTTGGAGATGTGCGGGACATCTTCCCAGCCTACGAGGATCGCGGCCTTCACGGCGCATCCTTCGGCTTCGGCGCAAGCTCTGGCAAAAATTCCAGCATGAGTGGCGTCAAACCGCGTAGCGGGGTCATCGTGAGAATCAGCAACCCCTGCACAGTCAGCAAACGCATCAAACACTCGGCGTAGATGTCGAGTGGCGTCTCTTCGTCCAGCCAAATCCAGTGGCGGCTCGTACCCTGGAACGCTTCGCGCCCCTGGTCGTACGATTTAAACTGAAGCGTCGATGAACCGCCTGTCGCGTGCCGAACGAACACCGTCTCTATCGCATCCGCGATGCCGTGCTTCGGCGTCGCGCGCAGAATCAAATCGCCCGGAATCAGTCCGGTTCCTTGACGCTCCGCGTTGCCCGGCGGACCTACAAGCAGCGTCTGCAAGATGTCGCGAGCATTCTTCGCGGTGTCGCCTGCCGCGGTTGCCTCGATCGGTGTCTCAAACCGCGCGCCTTCCCACCACTCCGGGTACAGCCCCGTCAAGTGGTAGACTGTCTCCGCGCCGCCGGCAATTGTCTTCCCGCTACGATTGGCCCCCAGAAAGAGCCGCTCGTCAAACTTCGCGCCGAGCCGAAAGAACTCCATCTGCTTCGGGTACGCCGCGCGAATCTCCGGCGTATTAAAGTAGGTCTGAAGCGCGCGGCGTTCCTTCCGGCGTTTCGTCGCTTCCAGCGT
>JASHSD010000322.1 GCA_030036985.1 Bryobacteraceae bacterium | reverse complement strand
TGGCGAGATTCGCCAGCGCATTTTTCAGGCGTCCGGCGATGTGTCGCAAGGCGCGGGAAGTCTGGCCGGACAGCTGTTTCATCGTACCGTCGAGGCCGCGCTCAACGAAGAGCATCCCGCGTTTTGGCGAAGTTCACTCGCGCAGGATTTGAACGCGGAACGATGGACGCTGGACCTTTACGACCTCGCGCTCGGTCCCGAACTGACCAGACTCCAGGCGTCGCTGCGCGACAGCGGCGCCGAGGTTCTGGCCGTGTGGAATGCGACGCGGTCGTTCGCGCGCTGGTTCCGCGGATTGCTGAGCGAAGCCGTGATGCGCGGGACGGTGCGCTACGATTCCGCGGGCGAACGATGGCGCGGCGGCGAATCGCTGTTTCGTACGGAGTTGGAATTGGCCGGCGCGTTCCGGGAAGCCGGATGGTCGCGCGAGGTGGTTGTTTCGGGCCGCGCGGATCACGTGATTCAGATCGCGCCGGATCGCTGGTGCGTGGTGGAGTTCAAGCTCGGCGCGGGCCATCCCGAGGCCGACGCGGCGCAGGCGTGCCTCTATCACGAACTGCTGGGCGGAGCGGGTTCGGCCGCGATTTTGCATTTCACCGGGACGGGCGACCCGGAACAGGTCGTGCTAACACCCGGAGCCATTACGCTGGAGCGGCCCGCGTTGGTGAACCTGATCGGGGCGATGGCCGGCGCCACCGGATTCGCCACGACGCCCGAGTGCGCGCCATCCGAATGGCCGAAGCCGGCGCGCGCGATCGATCTGGCGATGGGCGAGCGGCTGGTGCGCACGCTGCATGAATTCGGCGCGGATGCGCGGCTCGCGGGTCAACCGCTCGTTGGCCCCACGTTCGTGCGCTATCCGCTGGAGCCGGGCCGGGGCGTGAGCGCGAGCCGTATCGAGAAGCAGGGTCCGAATCTGCGCATGCGGCTGCAACTGGAGACGGAGCCGATGATCGGCCACGCTGCGGGCCGCATTGTGGTGGACATTCAGAGGCCGGACCGGGAGTTCGTTCCGTTTCGCGCGCTCAGGCCCGAGATTGAAGCCGGGAAAAACGGAACGCACGTTCTGGCCGGCATTGATCTGTTCGGGAAGGTTCATTTCATCGATCTGGCGAAGGACGCGCCGCATCTTCTTGTTGGCGGCGTTCCCGGCGGCGGGAAGTCGGAATGGCTGCGCTGCGCGGTCGCGAGTCTGCTGCTGGTCAACACGCCCGAGACACTGAGACTGGTGCTGATCGATCCCAAGAAGAACGCCTTCGCCGATCTCGCCGGGTCGGAGTATCTATGGCGCGAGGATGCGCTGATCGATACGCCCGATACGCCCGAGGGCGCGGTGATCCCAATCCTCGAAGATCTGATTGCGGAGATGAACAGGCGCTACGACCTGTTCAAACGCGAACGCGCCGACGATCTGGCGCACTATGCGCGCAGGACCGGCGGGGCGCCGCCTCGGCTGGTGTGCGTGGTGGATGAATTCGCCGATCTGCTGATGGGGAGCGGCAAGAAGGCCGAGCGCGATGAGATTGAAACCGGATTCATTCGCATCGCGCAGAAGGGCCGCGCGGCGGGGGTGCATCTGATCCTGGCGACGCAGCGGCCGAGCCGTCAGGTGGTGAGCGGATTGCTCAAGGCGAACATTCCGGCACGGGTGGCGCTGCAGGTGGCGAACCGGGTGGAATCGGGCGTGTTGCTGGATCAGAACGGCGCGCAGTATCTGCTGGGGAAAGGCGATCTGTTGTTGTTCAGCGGAGGACGGGAACCGGTGCGGCTGCAATCGGCGTGGCTGAGCGATCACGACCGACAGGTGCTGTTCCGCGGCTCGGGCGCGGTTTCGACAACGGCGGGTTAAGGCCAGGATGGCCCGCAGGATGGCTGAGTAGCTCATGAATTTACACCTTCGCGCCGCGGCGCTCACTCTTTTTCTGCTCCCTGGGCTTTTTGCGCAAGACGTGCCGGTATTTCGCGCGGACGTGAATTTGGTCACCGTCCCGTTCGTTGTCACTGACCAGAAGGGTGTCAGCGTCCGCGGCCTGCAAGCCGGTGATTTCCGCCTGTACGCCGACGGAGTGCATCAGGAGATAACAAACCTGTGGTCCGAAGCCGACCTTCCCCTGCTCCTCGGCGTGATCCTCGACGTCAGCGAGAGTCAAAGGAATAATGTCACGAAGAACGAGACCGCAGTTAACCAATTCCTCGAACGAATAATCCGTCCGCAGGATCGGGCGTTCGTTGTGACCGTCAACGAAAATGTGACTCTGAAGTCGGAGGTTACAGGCGGGCCTTATGGACTCCGCCACGTCGTGTTGCCGTCACGAGGCGAACCTTTAAGCGTTCAGTGCGGGACGCCGCCTGACGAGCATGGAAGGAAGTGGTCTTTCTGCGGCGGCACGGCTCTCTGGAACGCGGTCTATGAATTAGCCCGGCTGAAGATGACTCGGTCCAACGCCAATAACGCGCTTCTGATACTTTCGGATGGCAACGATACCGGCAGCAAGCACTGGTTGGGGGATGCGCTGGAGGAGGTTCAACGGAGCGGGACAGTAGTGTATGCCATCGGGTATCCGGACCCACTGAGTGGTTTTGATGTAGAGGGAGGCCTTTCCCGTCTGACCAATGAGACGGGCGGCATACTCTTCGATCCTTCCAGCACGAAATATCCGGAGATTCTGGCCCGGATTGAAGCTGACCTGCGCAGCCGCTATATCATCGGCTTCCGATCCGGCGCCGTTGGGGACAAGGGCCGGCGACATTCGTTGCGAATCGAAACGGCTCGTCCGGAACTCACGGTTCGAACGGGCCGGGAATATTTTGATCAATAGCGGTCGGGTTCGAGTCGATTCCGAACGGACCTGCAGGAGTGAAGGCGGCACAGGGAGTGAGCAGATCGCGCACACCCGGAAAATCATTGACAGGACGCGAAGTCCGCCAGTACGTGGCCGACTCCTGATAGTGGGCCGCTCGACCCTGTACCGAGCGCTGAATAAATCGGTCAGTTGGGCTGATCGGAGCAACTTCGGGAGACCCGCAACGCCGAGTCGCTTCGACGCCAAGCCTGCCATTGGTGGCGCTATTCTCGGTAGGTGAGGAAGGTCGATGAAAGAGACCGTACTGCTGTTTGTTTTGACGACCGCCGTCATGGCGCAGGAGTTCGAGGTTGCGGCGATCCGTCCGGCGGTGGAGGATCACAACGCCTTCATCACCGCCGAAAACGATCGTTATCTGGTTCACAACATCGCGCTGAAGAGGCTCATTGCTACGGCGTTCGGCGTCGATGGCAGTGAAGTGTTTGGCGGTCCGAACTGGATTGCTACGGATCACTGGGAAATCAGCGCCAAGATCCCTTCGGAGTACGCCACGCGTCAGCAGGATCAATTCCTTAAGAAAATGGTTCAGAATCTGCTGGCCGACCGGTTCAGTTTGGCTGTTCATCGCGAAGGGCGCGAGGTGTCTGGTTATGCGTTGGTCCTTGCGAAGAACGGGCCGAAGATGTCCGTTGCGAAGCCGGATGAGGAAACCAGCCTCGACGGGGGCAACGATGGAAGAACCATGAGTCTCAAAGGCAAGAACGTTCGGATGGAGGCGCTGGCCCAGGCTCTTGCGGCCGGTGGAAGGCTTGTTGTTGACAGGACCGGGCTGGCCGGTGGATACGATTTCGAGCTCAATTGGGCGGTGGCGGATGACTCATCGAGCGACGTGCCATCCATTTTCACCGCGGTTCAGGAAGAACTTGGCCTGAGGCTCGAATCAGCGAAGCTTACAATTCAGGCAGTCCTTGTCGACCGTGCGGAACGGCCGACGGAGAACTGAAGCTCGGTCGAGGATTCTGCCTCCAAAGCAACGCGCTTCGCTGGGTTCGAGGAGATTGAATAACGTCTTTATCATTCACGGTTGCGGCCGGCAAGAAGCGAGCTTTGAGACCGACGCGGCCACCTGACGGGACCCTTCCTATCTTGTCAAGGGGTACGACCCCGACCGTGCGCCGCGGGCGTTAATCGACACTCCCCTAACTAGGCGGATCGCCCGAGGCAAGAGAAAAGTAGTCGCCAAGTGAACGGCGCGGGCGGTGCGGCGACTATCAGCCTGCCGAGATGTACTCAGGATTCTGTTGCGGGAAGGGTACAGACTTGCGGTTGCGGGCAAAGGAGTACACTTCGGTTATTACCCAAACATGCCCGAGGCCTCGCCCGCACTGGTCAGTTACGTCGGAGATCCGTTTGTCGATACGGGCATCGCAGTTCTTGAGCATCAGCTCGCCAAACCCTGTGAGGAGTTTTCGGAGGCGGACCTCTTGAGCCAGGGAGCCGCGCTCATTCAGCTGTATTCGCAAAAAATCTGGCGAGGTATTTTATCGGTTCACTTTCCGAACAGCGGATGGACGAATCCGACGATGGGCGCCGATAACGTCGTCAAATTCCACAAAATGGCGCTCGAAGGATTTCGTAACGAAGCGGAAACGGGACGGATCTGCGAATATTGCCGGCGGCCGGCCAACGCGATCGTGGACGGCAGCATGATTCCTCTGCTTTCCAATGCAAACAGCATGGACTGCGGAACGCGCGGGCGCACGGGCTTCGCGGTGTGCGGTTATTGTCTATATGCAATCCAGTTTTACCCGTTAGCAACTCTGAAAGTGGCGGGGAAAGCCCTTTTCTGGTGGTCGCAAGACCGAGAGTGGACCTATTTGTTAGCCGGCATTGCGGTTCGTGAGGTCCGCCGGTTTATCGCGGCGACGCCCGACGGCGCAATCAAGCCGAAATTTCCGTGGAGCCGCCTGTTAACCGTGGCGCGCACAGCATTTGAGGAATGGTCCGCGCGAACCGAACGGATAGCGCTACGGGACATCGTCGGATGCCATGCCACCAACTATCGTACGAGCCCCGAATTCGACGAACTAAGGATTCCGCGCCAACTTTTTGAATTCTGGAATGAGGCAGCGTCCGGCTTCTCGACACTGTACAACGCAATTGTGGCGGCTGCCTGGGACTCGAAGCCCGTGAAGGATCGGAAGAGTAAAGATGCAGGGAAGGATGAGAGAAACGAGTGGGAGCGCCGCAACGGCTTCTACGAAGCCCTCGGCGCCGCCTTCCAGGAGGATGACTTCCGAGCACAAGCCGTTCGCGCGGCGAAACAGTACTTCGTCAAGATCGATCAGGCCCCACCTCAGCCCGGGACCTTCGATCTTGCGTGCCTTTTTCTTGAGAGGTTAGCGGGAATGCAAAATAGCAGAATCGAAGCAATAAAAGAGATTGCCGACAGCATCGCGAGGAGCAGTGAGAAGAAAAGGCTCTTGCAACAACTCGTCACCACGAGGAATTTCGTTGATACGTTGGTCTATGTGCAAAGTCGAATTGACCGGGTCGGCGAAAAGCCGTTGCGATTCGAAGCGATTCTCACGGCGCTCGATCTTATATCCGAGGACGATAGCCTCCCCAGAGATTTTTGGCTTGTCAGAGATCTGATTATCCTGAGGGTTCTAGAACAGGTGGACCCGGAAACGTTGAAGGAACTGCCAGATCCCGGCTTTGAGGGATCTGCGAATGAAAACCAGGAGAGCTAATAACAATGGCACACATATCGGGTCTGCTGCTGATCGACTGTCCCGCATCCGCACTCAATAACGCGGGAAAGACAATCCAGATGGAACAACGCGATCTGATCAATGACAACTGGACCGCGATAAAGAAGATCAGGACGGCGCAAGGCGTTTTTCCGTATGTTTCCGCGCAGGCCTTCCGGTATTGGCTCCGTGAGACGTTAACGTCGATTCCCGGTTGGACTCCGTCTCCCGTGTTCCGAGAGGATAAAGTCGCCTACACCGACGCTGATCCAATCCGATACGCCGAAGACGACGTTTTCGGGTACATGCGTGCTCCCGGAGGAAAGGGAAGGGAGATCGCTGAAAAGCGGGGACAATGGAGCGCCGCAGGACTCTCCGACCAGGATACCGAGGGTAGCGGAGACAAGCTGAAATTCTCTGCTCTAACTCGGAGTTCACCCTTCAAAATGGCCTCGTCGGGGGAATCTGTGGGTGATTTGACTGCTTCAGCGGGATTGATGACGGAGGAAGATTCGGAGTTTCCGGCAGGTCGCATCGAAGGAGCGCTGCAGCAG
>JASHSD010000321.1 GCA_030036985.1 Bryobacteraceae bacterium | reverse complement strand
AACTGGCGCGCTTCGGCATGCAGCGGGCCATCGCCAGCGGCGTGGTGATCGGAGGCGGCGGCGCACTGCTGCCGGGCATATGCGACGTGGCCGAGCGCGTTCTGGAATGTCCCGCGCGCATCGGCCTCGCGCAGGGTTTTCAGGATTGGCCGGAGGAGTTGAACGACCCGGCATGGACAACGGCGGCCGGCCTCGCCATGTATGCGGCGAGGCTGCGCAGCCAGGTGGATCTGGAGCGGCAATCGGTCGGGATGTTGGGAAGAATTCTGCGATAAGGAAAGCCTTACTGAGCCGCGACCGCAAGGGAGCGATCTCTAACTTAGCGAAGCGAGACGACATGGAAATTCTCAAATACGAACTGCAGGAAGAGACCCGCAAGGGCGCGCGCATTAAAGTGATCGGGATCGGCGGGGGCGGAGCCAACGCCGTCGGCCGAATGTATGAAGAAGGCCTCGATGGCGTCGAGTTCTACGTGATGAACACGGACACCCAGGCGCTCGAAGCGTCGAAAGTTCCGAACAAGATCCAGATCGGCGCGAAGGTGACCAACGGCCTCGGCGCCGGCTCCGATCCCGCGATCGGACGGCAGGCCGCGCTCGAAGACACCGAGCGCATCCTTTCTATTCTCGAAGGCGCGGACCTCGTCTTCATTACCGCCGGCCTGGGCGGCGGAACCGGCGCCGGCGCTTCGCCCGTCGTCGCGAGCCTCGCGAAGGAGTTGGATGCCCTCACCATCGCGATCGTCACCAAACCGTTCACATTCGAGGGCGGCAAGCGCATGCGCCAGGCCGAGCGAAGCGTGAACGATCTGGCGTCCTCGGTCGACATCCTCACGACAATTCCCAACGATCGCCTGCTGACAATCGCGCCCAAAGGCACGACGATGGCGCAGGCATTTCGCATGGCTGACGATATCCTGCGCCAGGCCGTGCAGGGCATCAGCGAAATCATTCTGAAGCCCGGGCTGATCAATCTCGATTTCTCCGATATCAAAGCCGCGATTTCCGGCATGGGCCATGCGCTGATCGGCAACGCGGTGGCGAAAGGCGAGAACGCGGCGGCGGAGGCGGCGCGCGCGGCGATCAACTCCCCGCTGCTCGAAGACACGAAAATCAAGGGGGCAAGTCAGGTGCTGATGAACATCACCAGTTCCGCCGAAATCGGCCTGCATGAGCTGAACGACGCTTGTTCCATCATCCGCACAGCGGCGGACTGCGACGATCTGCAGCTGAACTTCGGCGTGATTGCGAATGACGCAATGGGCGATTCGGTGAAGGTGACGGTGATCGCGACAGGTTTCGCGAGAGCTGAAGCGAAGCGCGAATCGGCGGTCGAGCCGAAGCCGGTCGCGGATTTCTTCGCGGATCGGCCGGCGGAGCCTGTGCACGCCGCCCCAGCGCCGCCGCCTGCCCCCGTGCCCGAACCCATCCCGGTCGCAGCGACCGTATTTGAAGAGGAACTGGACGTGCCCGCGTACTTGCGCCAGGGCAAACTCCTGAACTGATGCACAGTTTGGACACGCGACTTTAGTCGCGTAATGTAGAAACTCCAGACCCGCCTAAAGTCGCGTGTCCAAACTGTTTTCTTCAGACGCGGTACCTTTCCGCTATCGGTGCCGCGTCTCATAACAGTGAAAGTGCAGCCGGCCCCGTTTTTTCCCCCGCGGCCGGTTGCATTTTCGTTGCTATACTGCTAACCAAGGACGGTTCTTTTTCCCGCATGATGCAAAAACCGCGGTCACTCTTCCTCATCCCGGCTCTGGTGCTCGGGTCCGCCGTTATCGGTGGAATGTATGGTCCTCAGTTGCCGGTGGCTGCGGCCGCCAGCTCCGACAGCGATATACAAGCCAGCGCGAAGCAGTTCACCAAGGTTTACGACGAGGTCGAACGCAATTTCGCCGACCCCGTAAGCCCCGATACGGCCATTTACAAGGGCGCCATTCCGAGCATGCTGCGCACGCTCGACCCGCACTCGAATTTCTTCGATCCGAAGGATCTGGAAGCCCTGCGGGAAGATCAGCGCGGACATTATTATGGCGTCGGCATGACGGTCCAGGGCCGCAACGGCAAGACCATCATCATGGCGCCGTTCGTCGGTTCGCCTGCGTATAAAGCCGGCCTGAAGCCGGGCGACATCATCGTCATGGTGAACGACAAGTCCACCGACAATCTGGACTCGACCAAGGTCGCCGACCTCCTGAAAGGCCCCAAGGGCACGCCGGTGCAGGTCACCGTCTCGCGCGAAGGCTACGACAAGCCGCTGGTCTTTAACATCGTTCGCGATGAAATCAGCCGCAAGAGCGTTCCCGACGCCTTCCTGCTGAAGCCGGGAATCGGCTACGTTTTCATCGAACAGTTCAACGAAACCACCAGCCACGAGCTGGAAGACGCGCTGAAGGCGATGGATGAGGACCAACTCAAAGGGCTGGTCGTCGACCTTCGCGGCAATCCCGGCGGATTGCTGAACGAAGCCGTCGCGGTGGCCGACCACTTCCTGCCGAAGGGCGACGTGATCGTTTCGCATAAGGGCCGCGCTTCCGCCGAGCACGTTTACACGGCGCGCAACGGCAACCACGGCCGCGATTATCCGATGGTTCTCATCGTGAACCGCAACTCCGCGTCCGCTGCCGAAATCGTCTCGGGCGCCATGCAGGATCATGACCGCGCCTGGATTCTGGGCGACAATACGTTCGGCAAAGGTCTGGTGCAGACGGTTTATCCGCTGATCTACGACACCGGGCTCGCGCTCACAACCGCGAAATACTACACGCCGAGCGGACGCTTGATTCAGCGCGATTACTCGAACGTGTCCTTCTTCGATTACTACTACCGCAACAACACCGCCGAGCGGAATCCGGCCGACGTGAAGGCAACCGACAGCGGTCGCGTCGTCTACGGCGGCGGCGGCATCTCGCCCGACGAGAAATACACGCCTCCGAAGCTCGACCTTTTCGAGACGGAAATGCTGGTGAAGTACGAATTCCAGAACTACACGCGCCATTTCTTCGCCGTTCATAAGGAAAAGCTGCCGACCGGCTGGAATGTCGACACCGCGACCATGAACGACCTGCATGATTTCCTGATGGGAGACAAATTCGACTTCACCGAGGCCGATTACACCAAGGACTACGACTGGACCAAACGTCTCCTCGAAGCCGAGATCTACAAGACCGCGTTCAGCGTGGATGAGAGCCGCAAATACGAGATCAAGACCGATCCCGAAGTGACGGCCGCCGTCGACGCGCTGCCGAAAGCCGAAGCGCTGCTGAACAGCGCGCGTAAGATCGTCGTCGAAAGGATGCGCAAGTAGCCGCCCAAATAGCAGTACTCGATACCGGCGGCCAATACTGCCACCTGATCGCCCGCAAAGTCAGGGAACTCGGAGTCTCGTCCGAGGTTTTCGCGAGCGATGTCGATCCTGAAAAGCTGCGGACCGCCTCGGGAGTCATCATCTCGGGCGGTCCGCACAGCGTTTACGACGACTCCAGCCCCACCGTGCGGCGTTCGCTGCTGACCACCGGCACACCCGTGCTCGGCATCTGTTACGGTCAGCAACTGATCGCACAGCTCCTCGGCGGAACCGTGCGCAAAGGCGATAAGGGCGAGTTCGGTCTCGCTATCCTCGACCTGCGCGACGGGCAATCGCAGATCCTCGACGGCGTTCGCGATCACCAGCAGATCTGGATGTCGCACCGCGACGCGGTGGCCGCGCCCCCGACTGGTTTCCGCGTCCTCGCTACAACCTCGACCTGCGAGATCGCCGCCATCGAAGACCCAACGCGCCGGCTCTACGGCGTCCAGTTTCATCCCGAGGTGGTCCACACCACGCAGGGCACGCGCATTCTGGAAAATTTCGTATTCCAAATCTGCGGCTGCAGGAAGGACTGGGACCCCGGCCGGCGCATAGCGCTGCTCGAAGACCAGATCCGCCAATGCGTGGGCGAACGCAACGTGTTCTTCTTCGTCAGCGGCGGCGTCGATTCCACGGTTGCGTTTACGCTCTGCCTGCGCGCTCTGGGCGCCTCGCGAGTGCGCGGGGTCTACGTCGATACCGGCCTGATGCGCGAAGGCGAAACCGAATTCGTCGAACGCACCTTCCGCGGCCTGGGAGCGGGCGTGGTCGATATTGCGCGCTGCGAAAAGGAATTCCTCGCGCCGCTCGCACTGGTGCGCGATCCGGAACTCAAGCGCCACGTTATCGGCGAGCAGTTCGTGCGTGTGCAGGAGCGCATCATCGAAGCGCGCGGCCTTCTCGACGGTCACTGGATTCTGGGCCAGGGCACCATCTACCCGGACACCATCGAATCCGGGGGCACTGCCAATGCCGCCACCATCAAGACCCATCACAACCGCGTTCCCGGCATCCAGAAGCTGATGGAATCGGGCCGCATCGTCGAGCCGCTGGCCGATTTCTACAAGGATGAAGTGCGCGCCATTGGCCGCAAGCTGGACCTGCCCGCCGAACTGCTCGACCGCCATCCGTTCCCCGGACCAGGTCTTGCCATCCGCTGCCTGTGCGCCGAATCCGACCAGCCGCTGACGCGAGTGCCGGAAGGCTGGCTTATTCCCGTGCGTTCGGTCGGCGTTCAGGGCGATGCGCGCAGTTATTCGCCCGTGCTGGCGATCGAGGCGTTCCCGTCGCAATCGTCCAAACTCCAGGACGAAGCTACCGAAGTGATCAACCGCACGGCGGGCGTGAACCGGGCGATCACGCGCGTGGCCGTAAGGGAACCGCTCGAACGCCAGCGCGTCTTTGCCAGTTCACTCACGCACGGCCGGATCGATCTTCTCCGCCGCGCCGACGCCATTGTCCGCGAAATGTGCCATGAAACCGGATTCGATTCCGAGGTCTGGCAATTCCCCGTAATCTTAATCCCGCTGGGCGCCGCCGAATCGCGCGACTCCGTCGTGCTGCGGCCAATCCGCTCGGTGGACGGCATGACGGCCGATTCGGTGGCCATGCCCGACGACCTTCTCCACGCCCTCTCGGCCCGCCTGATGGCGATCGACGAAATCGCTGGTGTATATTACGATTTAACACACAAACCACCCGGCACGATCGAGTGGGAATAGCGGGAATAGTGACACTTCAGGACGTCTTCACCATTGCAGTAATTCTCAGCATCGCCATCTGCGTCATTCTTTTCGACGACGACGGACCCGGCACACCGAAGCGAATCAAGGTTCCTGGCCGATCGTAGCCAGCAACTGTCCGGCAGTCACGCTGTCGTTCGCCTTCACTTCGATCGAAGTCACGCGCCCCGCGCACGGCGACTTCAGTTCGTTCTGCATCTTCATCGCCTCGATGACGATAAGGCCCTGCCCTCCGGAGACCTCGTCGCCGACGCCGACCAGCACCCGCACGATCTTCCCCGGCATGGCTGCGGTCAGTGACGCGCGCTCGTGCGCACCGAGGGCATGTCTCGCGCCCTTCCATTGCCTCAGGTCTTCGATCTCGAAGCGCACGCGCGCCGCGCCGATCGCGATCTCGTCGCCCGTCAAGCGCGCTTCGAAGGATGCGCCCGCCGTCACCACCGAATAAACATTCGGCTCGGTTTCGACGATATCGGCGTCAATCGGCTCGACCGCGTTGCCGTCGATGCGGACCACGTTCTTCAATGCAGCAGTTCCTCGCGTCCCGCGGCCAGCCATCGCGAGTGCGATTGCGCGGCCGGCTCGGTCTGCTCGGCCTTTGCGTTCTTCAGCGCCGCATTCTTCAGCGCTACCAGCGCGGCGATGCGGGCGATCTCGGGCGAAGGGGCCGGGTTGAGATCGAGCTTCGTCTGCAGCAACTGATCGAGGTACGCCGTGTGCAGATCTCCCGCGCGGAAAGCGGGATCGTTTAGGATCGCGCGAAAGAGCGGAATATTCGAGCGAATCCCGCCGACGTGATACTCGCCCAGCGCGCGCAGCATGCGCTCGACTGCATGTTCCCGTGTATCGGACCAGACGATCAGCTTCGAGAGCATCGGGTCGTATTCGAGCGGAACCGTCCATCCGGGATAGATGCCGGAATCGACGCGCACGCCGGGCCCCGCGGGTTCGGACAGCTGTTCGATGCGACCCGGCGACGGGAAGAAATTGTTGGCGGGATCTTCCGCGTAGATGCGGCATTCCATAGCGGCGCCCAGCAGCGCGATCTGCTCCTGCGTGAACGGCAGATGCGCGCCCGCCGCGACTTCGATCTGCAGCCGAACCATATCGAGGCCGGTCACGAGCTCCGTCACCGGATGCTCCACCTGTAGCCGCGTATTCATTTCCAGAAAGTAGAAGTTGCCCGAATTGTCGGCCAGAAACTCAACGGTGCCGGCATTGTAATAACCAGCCGCGCGCGCGGCCTTGAGGGCGGCCTCGCCCATGCGTTCGCGCATGCCGGGCATCGCGGAAACGAGCGCCGACGGCGATTCCTCGATCACCTTCTGATGCCGCCGCTGCACTGAGCATTCGCGTTCGCCCAGATGAACCAGCTGGCCATGCTGATCGCCGAACACCTGAATCTCGATGTGCCGCGCGTTCTCGATCAGCTTCTCGGCGTAAACGCGGCCATCGCCGAAGGCGCGCTCCGCTTCGCTCGAAGCCGCGTCGTACGCGGATTGCAGGTCTTCCATGCGATCCACGCGCCGCATGCCTTTGCCGCCGCCGCCCGCGACCGCCTTCAGCATAATCGGAAACCCTGCCTCGCGCGCGAATGCGACGGGGTCGGAATCGGAACCCGGGACAATCGGCGCGCCGCCCGATTGCGCCACCCGACGCGCTTCGGTCTTCGATCCCATCAGCGCGATCGAACGCGGCGAGGGGCCGATGAACACGAATCCGGCATCTTCGCAGGCTTGGGCGAACGCGGCGTTTTCGCTGAGGAAGCCGTAGCCCGGATGGATCGCATCTACGCTGTGTTTACGCGCGGCATCGAGGATACGCTCGATGTTCAGGTAACTTTCCGATGATGGCGCGGGGCCGATGTGCGCGGCTTCATCGGCTTTGCGCACATGCAGCGCGGCGCGGTCGGCATCGGAATAGACCGCCACCGAGCGAATGCCCATCTCGCGCAGCGTACGGATGATTCGCAGCGATATCTCGCCCCGGTTGGCGATCAGAATCTTCGAGAACGATGTGGGGCCAGGGCTTCCGCCCTGCAAGCCGGCCTTCGGGCCGGCTGAACTCGCTGAAAGCGAGTTCGCAGCCTGGAAAGGCTGCCCCACTATCTTCGCCGTCCGAAGCTCTTGCCGAATGATCGCGGCACGCCGCGCGACCCCGACCCGAACCTCCGTCCACTGCTGCTCGATCCGAACCGCTTTCCTGCGGGGCTTTCGTCGAATGACCGCGGCGCGCTCGAAGTCCCCGCGGACCCGCCAAACGGCCGGTTCGAAGCATACGCCGAACCTTTAAACCCGCCCGACTGCACATACCGGCTGTTGGCGTAACGCTGCGCCGTGAACGTGCCGTGGCTGCCATACTTCGGCGGACTCGCCGGCGTCTCCTGCCCGTACCACGTCCGGCCCGCACGCTGCGCCGTGCGGTATCCGTTGTATTCGTCGATGACCACCGGCCGGTAATCGTGGCCCCACAACAGCTCGCGCATCAGCAGATACTCGGGCAGGAAAGTCCAGAAGCTGTGGCCATCCGGCGAGCGCGTCCAGTAGCCATATTGATTCGACCCCTGCGAAGGTGAGGCGATATAAGCGAACCCGGCCGGTTGAGCCGTTGTCGTGGCTTCGGAATCGAACAGCCCGGCGTCCTTGTGGGCGATCGCCATGCCCAGATCGTTTTCCACCGAGCGATATGAAGACGGCGAAACATCAACCCAACGGTCGTCGCTCGACGTTTCGGTCTTCTTCGCCGCGACATCGACGAAGTGCGTCCGCACCGTCTTCAACTTCTCCGCATAAGTTGTATCGAGGCCGCTATGCGAAACATCCAGATCGACCAGGATCTTGTCCCACGCATCGTAAAGCTGACCGCACTCGGCGCGCAGATCGTCGGCGCCGCGCGTGAGGCGGGCATCGTCCGCCACCAGAACGTCGTTTGCCTGGATGAGTGTCGCAACTTCGGGTCCCGTAGCTTTGCCCGCGTTCGCATCCTGCCGGGCCGAAGCGGTCGCGCTCCACTGCATCTCGGCGGCATCGACCGACTGTTTCAATGACGCCAGCCGATTCTCCAGAACGTCCTTCTTCGCCGGCCAATCCCGCTCGGCCTTCTGCACGGTCTGCGTCACTGTACCCAAATCGGCGCCGTGAATGTCGTCGTATTCGCGCTGCATCGCCGCCATGTAATGCGGGATATTGCGCTGGAAATCGAGCCACTTCGTCGCGCCTTCCTCAACCGTTTCGGAATCGCGCAGCACGGATTCGCGCAACCGGCGCTCGTCCTGAAGCAATCGCTCCGCGCGGTTCCTGTCCGAAGAGCGCCGCAGCTTGTCGAGCTGTTGCAGATCCCCCTTCGCGCGATCGAGAGCAGTCTGCGCGGATGCCAGCTGCGCCGGCCATTCGGTCGCGACCGGCGTTCCCTGGAAGAGATCGGCCGCGGCCTTCAGATCGTCGCGCAGCGTCTGCTGCGCAAGCTGCAATTCATGTTCGGCCTGCGGCAGCCTGTCTTTTTCGGCTGCGATTTCGTTGCGAAGAGAGCGGGGCAGGCCGCCGCAGGAAGCGAGCAGCAGCGCCCCGGCTATCGCGAGACAGCACTTGCGCGCGTTCATTTTACTTTCCTCGAAAAACGGTGATATCGGTGGGTTCGACCCTGACCCAGATGGAGCCGGTGAACGGCTCGCCTTCGAACTTGCGAACGCTCAGGTAACGTTGGCCGTCCTGTTCGTGAAACTGCCAGCAGTAGAAACCGCGGCCGGTCCCGGCGCCTTCGCTGAAAACGCCCATCTCGCGGCTGAAGCGCCAGAGCCAGAACTTACCCTCGAAATCGAAAAAATCGGCGGGATTCTGGCGGGAATCGATCTCCGCCAGATCGTCCTCGTTCAGCCCGAGTTCGTCCAGCGTGATTTTGCGATTGTCGAAGTTGCCGACCACCTCGGTGGTGTCCTCGTTGTGGACCTCGAGGTAAACCCGCCGGTCGCGCCACGCGCCGCTCAGCACTGTCCAGCGTTTGCTGCCGGCCTCATACCAGTCGCAGCGATCGACGGTGAAATCGATATCGCTTAGGTCTTCCGCCACGCCCGCCGCGCCCGCGACCGAGAGCGTGTCGCCCACGCGGGCGTCGGAGATCTTCAGGTTCGCCAGATCCACCTGCGGCGCGGGATGGGCTGGTTTGCGATCGAAAAACATATGGGATTAGCGACCGTCGGCAGCCGGAAGCGATTTCTGAATCTCAACCTTCGGCAGACGCTCGCGCTTGAGCGCTTCGAGTTCGGCATCCACCGTATGGCCCTGCAGTTGCGCGAATTCGGCTTCGAGATCCGTGTCCTTGCCCGCACTGGCCAGCTGATCGAACGCCTTCGCCGTGGCCTCTTCCTTCGCCACCGACTTCTCGAAATTGGAAAGCGTCGCGAACGCGTTATCCGCCTTGCCGACGCCCGCCAGCGCTTCGGAAACCTTGCGCTGCGCCAGGGCCGCGTTCTTGCGCGCTACGAGCGTAGTTGCTGTGCGTTCGCCCTCCTCGATCTTGTGTTTCATCTCGGTGACCTGCGCCTTCAGCGATTCGCTGGCCTGGCGCGCGTTATCCACGGCGGTCTGCAGCGAGGCGATCTGCTTGTCCACCTCCGCCTTCTTCGCCAGCGCTTTCCGCGCGAGGTCTTCGTTGCCCGCGTCCAGCGCCTGGCCCGCCCGATCCTTCCATTCCTGCGCCTGCTTCACGTACTTCTGATACTCGGCGTC
>JASHSD010000320.1 GCA_030036985.1 Bryobacteraceae bacterium | reverse complement strand
GGCTGTTCGTCGGCTGCCTCTTCGTCATGATCGGCGTGGGCGCGGTCAAAACGCTGCTGGCGGGGGGCCATCCGCACCCGGTGGAGGCGGTCCCGCATCTGCCCGCCGCGACCGCCGCCGTGAGCTTCCTGCTGCTGCTGAAAGCCTTCGCCAGCGGCTGCACCGCCATGACCGGCGTCGAAGCGGTTTCGAACGGCGTGCGCGCGTTTCGCGAACCCACCGCGCCGAACGCGCAGAAGACGCTCACCGTCATCATCATGATTCTGATGGTGCTGCTTGCGGGCATCGCCTGGCTCGCGCACGCATACGGAATCGGCGCGACCGATCCCGTGCAGCATTACGAAAGCGTTCTCTCGATGCTGCTGCGCGCCACCATCGGCAAAGGCGTGTTCTACTACGTCGCGATCGGCTCCATCCTGCTGGTGCTGGCCCTTTCCGCCAACACCGCGTTTGCCGATTTCCCGCGCCTCTGCCGTATCATTGCGCACGACAGTTACCTGCCGCATTCTTTCGGTTCGACGGGCCGGCGGCTTGTTTACTCCAACGGAATCGCCGTGCTTGCCGCCCTCACCGGTGGGCTGCTGATCCTCTTCGGCGGGGTTACCGATCGCCTGATTCCGCTCTTCGCCATCGGCGCGTTCATGGCGTTTACTCTGTCGCAGGCGGGCATGGTCCGGCACTGGCATCGTGTCGGCGGCGCATGGCACAACGTTTTCATAAACGGGCTGGGCGCGGTGGCCACGGCTGTGACCACTGTCGTGGTGCTGATTGCGAAGTTCACGGAAGGCGCGTGGGTCACGGTTCTGCTGATTCCCACGATGCTGGGCGTAATGATTTGGGTTCATCGCCATTACAATCGGGTGAACGCGGAAACCGCCGCGCCGGGCCCCGTCGATTTCAAAGATCTCAAACAGCCGATCGTCGTCACCCCAATCGCCACCTGGAACAAGATAACGCAGAAGGCTCTCTGTTTTGCCTACACGCTCTCGCATGACGTGCGCGCGGTACACATTTCGGCGAGTGGCGAGACCGACGATGCCTTCACGAAGGACTGGACGCAATTCGCCGAAACGCCCGCGCGCGCGGCCGGCCTGCCGCCGCCGCAACTGGCGGTGATCGAATCGCCCTATCGGATGCTGCTGACGCCGATCCTCCATTACGTGCTGAAGGTGGAGAGCGAAAATCCCGGGCGCCAGATCGCCGTGCTGCTGCCGGAGATGGTGGAGCGGCACTGGTGGCACTACCTCCTGCACAATCAGCGCGCCGAGATTCTGAAGACATGGCTGCTGGTGAAGGGCAATCAGCGGATCGTGTTTGTCAACGTTCCGTGGTACCTGGAGGCGTGAGGTGGCACAGAATCAACTGCCTCAAGCACCGGGTAACCACTCCCCAAGGTCGCGGCTCGGGAGTTGTTGCTGAGCCGCGCGCGTCAGCAAGCGGTTGCTCGGAAAGCCGCCCTGTTTCCGGCGCGGCATAATGGAAATCGGAGCATCGATGACTCTCATAGTCGAAATCAAGCCGGAACTCGGGGCCGAATTGATCCGTCGGGCTGCCGCTCACGGCTTGACGTCGGATCTTATGCGGTCACCCTGTTTGAGGAAGCCATACACGCGCCCGCGGGATCGAATGAGTTGAGTCAGGAACAACTCGACAGAACCCTTCGCGAGCTTGCGCAGTTTTCACATAAAATCCCCTTGCTCCCGGACGAAGCCTTCTCGCGGGAAAACATCCACCGGGTCGACCTGCAAATGATGTGATCCTCGGAATTTTTCGGTCAGCTCAGGCTTTCGGCGCTATAGCGTGCTATCAATCCGCTCCGCACCACGTGTTTGAATATCCGGGTGAAGAACCAGCCCGCCAGCAGCACGTAAAACAGCGCGAGTCCGCCTCCCGCCAGCACCGCCGACGGCGAGGCATGTCCGCCGCGAACGAATCCGCGCATGGCTTCAAACACATACGACGGCGGCAGAAAACGCGCGGGGACCTGCATCCATCGCGGCAGCGCCGACAGCGGATAGAAGACGCAGGCCAGCGGCGAGAGCAGCGCCGGCAACGGCCAGATCAGCCACTCCGCCGCGGGCCCGAGTCGCAGCACAATCGAGCAGCCGAAAATTCCCAGCGCGATTCCGAAAAGAAAAAGCACCAGCAGAAACGGAATCAGCATCAGGCCGTAAACGAAGAACGAGAGTCCGAACGCCGCGCCCGCCAGCGCCAGCATGACGACCAGGCCCACGCTGCTGTTGGCGATGCTCGAAATCACCAGTCCGCCGACGTATTCCGAAATGCGCAGCGGCGTGGCGAAGACGTTCAGGAAATTGCGCGACCAGACGTCTTCGAAGAATGCCGTGGTCACGCCCTGCATCACGCGCACCAGAAAATCCCACAGCAGCACCGCGCCCAGCAGCGCCGGAACGAAATTGATTCCCGACGACGCCACCGAATTGAGATAGCGCGTAATGAAGCCCCAAAGCACGATATCGATCGCCACCCACGCGAACATGGGCAGAATGCGCGCGGGGCTGCCGCGCAGCAGATAGAACTGGCGCAGGGCGATGGCCGCCGTACGTCCGAGGTTCATGAATCAGTCCCGCTCCAGCGCAAGAGGCTCGCGCGCGACGGCGATAAACAACTCCTCCAGCGTTTCTTTGCCGTGATCGCGGGGCAGACTGCGCGGGTCGCCTTCGAGAAGGATGCGGCCTTTCGAGAGGAACAGCACGCGATCGCAGACCTGCTCGACCTCGTACATGTTATGCGACGTCCAGAGCACGCCGCCCGCGCCCTGAAGCGTGACCTCGCGAATCTTTTCGCGTACATCGCGAGCCACGGAGGGATCGAGAGACGCGGTCGGTTCGTCGAGCAGCAGCAGGTTCGGACGGTTCAGCATCGCTTTGGCCAGGCTGACGCGCGTCTGCTCACCCGAGGAAAGGACGCCGCATTTCACTTTGCGGAAGCGGTCGAGATCGAACTGCGCGATCACTTCCTCGATGCGTTCCGAGAGACCGGGCACGCTGTAAATCATGCCGAAGAAGCGAAGGTTCTCGATCACCGTCAGGTTTCCCGGAAGAGGCGAGTAGACGGCGACGAAATTGGTGAGCCGCAGGGCTTGGGAACGGCGCTTCGCCAGATCGAACTCTTCGATGCGCACCTCGCCGGAGTCAGGTTCGAGGATGCCCAGGATCATGTTGATCGTGGTGGTTTTGCCCGCGCCGTTGGGCCCGAGCAGACCGACGACTTCATGCTGATGCACCTCGAAGGAAATGTCGTCCACAGCAACGGTTTCACCGTAACGTTTGCACAGGCTGCTGACTGAAAGAACCACAGGCGGAGGGCCATTCATGCCGACTCAATCCAGCATATATGCTGTGCGTTTCATCAAACCCCTTATCGCTCAGGCCGCTGTTCTGGTGAGGTGATTGCTCCTTAATGTGTGAAATGCGTCAGTGGATGAAAACAGGTCTGTTGCTGTTTGCGCTGCTGGTAATCGTGGCTGTCTCCCTCGGCATGCAGTGGTGGAAGTAAAAGCGGCGCTCGTCATTGAGCGCCGCCACGATTGACGGCCGTGCGGACGCAGCGGGTCTCTTCGTCCATTGGCGGGAAAGGAGTAAAAAATGGCAGAAGTTAAGGTCGAAAGACCGAAAGCGCTTACGCGTCAGGAAGCAACGGAGCCGACCCCCTTCGGGGAGTCGTTCGCACCTATGTTTCCGGTCGGCCGATTCTTCGGCATGAGCCCGTTCGCGATGATGCGGGAATTCACGGACCAAATGGACTGTGTATTTCAAGGCGGCGAGGGCCGGGACCTGAAGGCCTGGACTCCGGCTGTCGACATCCAGCGCTGCAATGGCGATCTGGTGGTCAAAGCGGAGCTGCCGGGCTTGAAGAAGGAGGAGGTGAAGGTCACCACGACCGACAACGCCCTGATCATCGAAGGCGAGCGGAAACGCGAGCACAAAGAAGATCACGAGGGCTATCACCGCTATGAAAGGAGCTACGGCAATTTCTATCGCGCGATACCTTTGCCCGAAGGCGCCAAAGCCGATCAGGCGAAGGCGGAGCTGACCGAAGGCGTTCTGAAGATTTCGATTCCCGTGCCGGAAACGAAAAAGAACGTTCACGAGGTCAAGGTGGAAGCGGGCGCTCCCGAAAAGAAGCCTGTTGGCGCGTAACGGGGGAAGCGCCCGGGGACACTTCAGTCGCGTTTTTGGGTCCAGCATCTGAAAACGCGACTGAAGTCGCGTGTCCAACGTTACTGTCCGAAGGTTACAATGATAGGCGCATGAGATGGTGCGCATTGCTTTTGGCAAGCGCCGCATTGTGCCTGGCCGGCGGCGCACAGAAAACCTTCACAGGTGTGATTCACGACAATCGCTGCGTGGGTCCGAACTGCGCCAGGCAATGTCCGATCACCAAAGATCCCGTGTACACGCTGCAGTCCGGCGAAAACGCCTGGGTGCTGACCGATCGAGCGGCTTCGGCCCGGTACGTGGGCAGGAAAGTCGTGGTGACGGGCACGCTCGCGGCCGATAACAAACTCCACGTGGTTTCCATAATCCCGGCGAAATAATGCAAGCGGCCACACTGAAGCGCACACCGCTGTACGGCAGGCATTGCGCGGCGGGCGCGAAGATGGTCGATTTCGGCGGCTGGGAAATGCCCGTGCAGTACTCCGGCCTCATAGACGAACATAAGGCGGTGCGCCACGCTGCCGGAGTATTCGACGTCAGCCACATGGGCGAGATCGAAGTGCGCGGGCCCGAAGCGGGCAACCTGGTCGATTTCGTGACAACCAATTGGGCAACCCGGCTGAAGGCCGGTCAGGCGCAGTATTCCGCTCTGCTCTACGATCACGGCGGATTTGTCGACGACATCCTCGTACACAAAGTAGCGGACGATTCCTTTTTCCTGTGCGTCAACGCGGCCAATCAGGAAAAGGATTTCGAGCAAATCCGCGGGTCGAACAAGTTCAATTGCGAAGTGGAGTTCGCGAGCGCGAAATATGCGCAATTCGCGCTGCAGGGCCCCAAAGCGATCGAGATAGCGCAACTGCTGACCGACGCCGCGCTCGCCGGAATCAAGTATTACCGGTTCACGGACGGTGTCTTCGCGGGCGCGCCTGCGCGGATCACGCGCACCGGTTACACGGGCGAAGACGGGTTCGAAATCTATGTCCCGCCCGAGTTCGCGGCGCAAACGTGGGACGCAATCCTCGAAGCGGGACGCCCGTTCGGAATCAAACCCTGCGGACTCGGTGCGCGCAATACGCTGCGGCTCGAAAGCGGCATGGCGCTCTACGGGCATGAAATCGGCGCTTCCGTTTCGCCGTTCGAAGCGGACCTCGCATGGATCGTGAAGCCGGCTAAGGGCGATTTCATCGGCGCCGCCGCGCTGCGCAGGCAACTGGAAAAAGGGCTGACGCGCAAACTGATCGGCTTCGAGATGCGGGAGCGCGGCATCGGGCGCGACGGCTACGAGGTTTTTGCGGAGGGCCAGCCGGCGGGCTGGGTCACCAGCGGATCGCCTTCACCCACATTGAACAAAAACGTCGGATTCTGTTATCTGCCCGTCGCACGCGCCGTGCCGGGAGAGAAAATTGAAATCCGCATTCGCAACCAGTCGGTCGCGGCCGAGACGGTCGCGACTCCATTCTATAAGAGGAAAATCCGATGACTTATCCCGAAAACTACCGCTACACCAAGGAGCACGAGTGGATCAGGCTGGAGGGCGATACGGCGACGATCGGCATCACCTTCCACGCACAGAGTGAATTGGGCGATATTGTGTACGTCGATCTGCCCAAGGTCGGGACGCAGGTGGCAGTCGGAAAGTCGTTCGGGTCGGTCGAATCGGTCAAGGCGGTATCGGACATCTATGCGCCAGTGGACGGCGAAGTGATCGAAACCAATGATGTCCTGGCTTCGGCGCCCGAGAAACTGAACGAAGACCCACATGGCGTGGCATGGCTGATCAAGGTGAAGGCGGCAAAGGGTACAGACCTCAGCAATCTTCTTTCGGCCGCGGAGTATCAAAGCTATGCGGAGGCTGAAAGCTGATGACAATCCGATGTGGGGCCAGGGCTTCGGCCCTGCAAGCCGGCCTTCGGGCCGGCTCAACTTGCTGAGCACCCCACCAAAGCAAATACAAGGACACCAGACTTGCGTTACTTGCCGATGTCCGATTCCGAGCGCCGGGAGATGCTTGCCGTCTGCGGCGCCGGGTCGGCGGAAGAACTTTTTTCCGAAATCCCCGCGGAAGCGCGGCTGCAACGCCCGCTGAATCTGCCTGCCGGTATTTCCGAATACGAGATCGTCGATTTCTTCAAGGCGCTGGCGGAGAAGAACGCGGCGGGATACGCAAGTTTCCTCGGCGCGGGCGTCTATAACCACTATCGGCCGACGGTTGTCGACACCGTGGTTTCGCGCGGCGAATTCCTGACTGCCTATACGCCCTATCAGGCTGAGATCTCGCAGGGCACGCTAATGTCGATCTTCGAATTCCAGACGATGATCTGCCAGCTGACCGGAATGGACGTGGCGAATGCGTCCATGTACGACGGTTCTACGGCCATGACCGAAGCGGCACTGATGGCTATGCGCGTCACCGGCCGAAATCGAGCGCTCGTGGCGAAGTCGGTGCATCCCGAGTATCGCGACGTGCTGCGTACGTATGCGCGGAATCGGGGAACGGCCGTCGATGAATTCGCCTGCGATCCGGACTCCGGTCAGATCGATGAGGCGGATCTGGAGGCGGAGATCGATGGCGAGACAGCCTGCGTGATCGTGCAGTCGCCGAATTTTTTCGGGATCGTCGAGGACGTTCGCAAAGCCGCGGCGGCGGCCCACGCAAGCGGCGCGTTGCTCGTGACGGTGTTTTCCGAAGCCGTATCTCTGGGGATTCTGGAACCGCCGCGCGACGCCGATATCGTGGCGGGCGAGCTGCAATCGTTCGCGATTTCGCCGAGCTATGGCGGTCCCTATGCGGGCATCCTTGCCACGAAGGACAAATATGTGCGCCAGCTGCCCGGCCGCCTGGTGGGGCAGACGAAAGATTCGAACGGCAATCGCGCCTTTTGCCTGACCCTTTCGACGCGCGAACAGCATATCCGCCGCGAAAAAGCCACATCCAACATCTGCACCAATCAGGCCCTGATCGCGCTGATGGCAACTGTATTCATGGAGCTGTACGGCAAGCAGGGCCTGCGCGAGCTGGCGACACAGAATCTGGCAAAGGCGCGTTACCTCGGTTCAAAGATCAAGCCGTCTTTCAGCGGACCATACTTCAACGAATTCGTGGCCTTCACCGCGGGCCCGCCGGAGGAACTCAACCGGCGCCTGCTCGATAAACGAATCGTCGGAGGCCTGCCGCTGCGGCGGTTCTATCCCGAGCTGGGCGATGCGATGCTGCTTTGCGCGACCGAAATGACGAAGCGCGCGGATATGGATGCGGTCGCCGAGGCCTTCGCATGATTGAAAAGGTTCGCCCGCATATCACCCAGAACGAACTCCTGGCTTTCGAGCGCAGTTCGCCGGGGAAGGTCGGTTATCAACTGCCCGAGTTGGACGTGCCCCAAGTCGACCCCGCCCAAGCGCTTGGAGCAAATAACGTGCGCGAGACGATCGAAGGAT
>JASHSD010000319.1 GCA_030036985.1 Bryobacteraceae bacterium | reverse complement strand
ACCTGGTGACTCGCCTGGGGAGCGATTCCAGCCTGCGGGGCATCGACCAGGTGGACCAGAGTACATATGCCGGCGTGTATCTCTATCCGCAGTCGGGCTACTACAACGGGAATGCTTACGTCAATAACCTGGACGGGATTCCTTATCCGGACCCGAATTATGGCACTCCGTATACGGACGCTTTTCTTTCCTCTCAGACCGCGGTTCAGCAGGGTTTATACGACAACGACGGCGATGCGGATATGAATATTGCGTACGCCGAACACTATATCGCGGCCTCGGGGCTGCCACTGAAATGGCAGAACTCGCCGAATGGCCTGGTTATCGGGGATGCCGGGGCGACATATACCGATGGGACCAGCGCCGCGACAGCCCCCCGCGCGCTGTTTTATGGCGGCTGGTATAACTACAATACTTACAATAACGTCTACCAATGGATTCCCGGATCGTTTGCCGACGATCTGAACAGCGGGTCTTATTTCGGCATGCAGGCACTCGATCATGGAGCGAGCGCCGCATCCTATGCGGTGAACGAACCCCTCGTGAACGGGGCGTCGCGGCCGAACATCCTCTACTACTACATGCTGAACGGCTACACTTTCGCGGAAGCCTCCGCGCTCGCGACGCCCTTCATCGGGTGGATGGTGGTGAATGAAGGGGATCCGCTATACGCACCCCTCCAGGCCAAGACTCCCGTGGTTGACACACAAGCGCCGGTTCTCAGTTCGGGCTATCCCGTTCTCACGGTAAATCCATCGAACGGGAACGTGGTGATGAACCTGGCGGTGAACAATACGCCGAATCCGGAGGTGGTAACGGCGCAGGTGGAGTATGGGCCAAGCACGAGTTATGGGACGGTGGTGACCGGCACCGGAAATGGGCCCCTTGTGGAAGCGCCCGGCGTGTTCAGCCGAACGCCGACGGTTTCGTTGCCGTGGTCGCTGGGCACGGTGTACCACTACCGAATTATTCTGACGGACCCGGCCGGGAATACCACGACGACCGGGGATTACACGAATACTCCTTCTGTTTCGATTACAGCGCCCGCCAATGGAGCAACGCTGTCGGGAATAGTTACGTTGACCGCGAATGCAACCGATGCTTCGGGAATCACGAGTGTGCAGTTCACGTTGGACGGGAACAATCTCGGGAATGCTGTAACCGGCGCCGGCCCCTTGTACAGTTTTTCCTGGAATACGACAACCACCACCGGCGGGCCACACACGCTCACAGCGATTGCCACCAACGCGGCCGGGAATACGACTACGAGCAGCAGCATCTCAGTCACAGTAAATAACAGCGTGCCCCCGGTGATTTCGGCAGTGACGGTGAGTGCAGTGGCGTCAACGGCGGCGACGATCACTTGGACGACGGACCAGGCCTCGAGTTCGCAGGTCGTGTATGGGACAACCACGGCGTACGGGTTGCAGAGCCCGGCGAATAATACGCTCGTGACATCGCATTCGGTAACGCTGACGGGACTGTCGCCGAGCACAACATACGACTACGAAGTGGAGTCGCAGACGGCGCAGGGCGGACTCGGAGTTTCGGCCAACTTTATCTTCACGACGACGGCGGCCGGGCAGGTATCGCTGCTCCAATTGCAGATGAACCAGACGGAAGTGAGCGGGGTAACCAATGGATCGGTGGTGACGCCTGCCCTCACCCCGGCGGGATTCAACGGCGATGTGGTGGTGAATGGAACGGGGACGGTGAATTTCACCCCGGCGGTTTCGGGGAACGGCGCCTACTTCCTGAACTGCTGCGCCAACAGCAACAACGCCTATTACAAGTTCACCGGCGCGGCGGTGGGGAGCGTTTTCAACGTAACGCAGGGTCAGGTGACGTTCTACCTGCAGTCGAGGTATAGTTTTGCGCAACGGACCGCGAATGCCTCGGCGGCGCGGTATGCGTTCGATGTGCGGGACGGAAGCGGGACGCACCAGTTTTATTTCCAGACGCAGGTGTCGGGCGGATACCTGCTCTTCAGTTATGCGATAGCCGGGGTGGAGGAGTACACATTCGCGCAGGCGGGGACGGAGAACACGCTGTTCGGCAGCGGAGTAACGCTGGCAGTGACCATGACGTGGGGCAACGGCGTGACCGACCTGTACTTCAACGGGAGACTGGTGAAATCGGCTCCGTATACCGTTCCGACACCGAATTGGACGTCGGCTTCGGTGTTTGATCTGGGCGCATACGAATTTCAGAACTATGGCGGGTATTACGCATGCGACGACGTAATCGCCGGGTTCACCGTAAACGGGCCGCCGATCGGGCCCGACACGACGCCACCGGTTGTGTCGATGACGGCGCCGGCGAACGGGGCGACGGTGAGCGGGACTGTGGCGGTGAGCGCCAACGCGACAGACAACGTGGCGATGAGCAACGTGCAGTTCCAGTTGAACGGAGTGAACTTGGGAAGCGCCATAACCGGAACGGGTCCGACGTACAGCTACGAATGGAACACGCTGACAGCGACGAATGGGGCGTATACGTTGACGGCGGTGGCGACGGATTCAGCGGGGAATATGGCATCGAGCAGCATTTCAGTGACCGTGAGCAACGACACGATTCCGCCGATTGTGTCGATGACCGCGCCCGCGAACGGAGCGACTGTGAGCGGGACGGTGACGGTGAGCGCCAACGCGACGGACAGCGTGGCGATGAGCAACGTGCAGTTCCAGTTGAACGGAGTGAACCTGGGGAGCGCGATTACGGGAGCGGGTCCGGCGTACAGTTACTCGTGGAATACGACGACGGCGGCGAACGGGACGTATACGCTGGCGGCGGTGGCCACCGATGCGGACGGGAACACCGCTACCGCTGGCCCCATTTCCGTGACAGTGAGCAATGCGGCCACACCGCCGCCGAGTGGGGCCCTGCAGCTCAACCTGAATGCTTCGGAGGTCGGCGGCATCACCAACGGTTCCGTTGTGACTCCCACAGTAGCACCCACCGGCTTTACCGGCAGCGTCGTGGTCAACGGCTCCGGCTCGGTGAACTTCACACCCGCCCAGAGCGGCAATGGGGTCTACTTCCTGAATTGCTGCGCCAATACCAGCAATGCCTATTACCAGTTCACCGGCGCCGCCATTGGCTCGATTTTCAATGCCACTCAGGGCCAGATCGGCTTCTATCTCCAGTCCCGCTACAGCTGGGCGCAGCGGCAAGCCGACGCCAGCGGCCCCCGCTATTCGTTCGACGTGCGCGACGGCAACGGTACGCACCAGCTTTACTTCTTTACCCAGCCCAACTCCGGCTATCTCACTTTCGTGACGAATCTATGGGGCGATGTAGCGTATTACTACGTTCCGCAGGGCACCGAAGATACGCTATTCGGCAACGGCGTCATCCTCCAGGTGACCATCTCCTGGAATGCGGGCGCCGCCCAGTTGTATCTGAACAATACCCCGGTCAAATCCTTCTCCTATACAACAGTCGCGCCGAACTGGACCGCTGCCTCCAATTTCGACCTTGGCGCCTATCAGTACCAAAGCTACGGCGGTTACGACTCCTCCGACGATGTCATCGCCGGCTTCGCTGTGATTGCCGGCAACTGATCGCCTGCTCCACCGGTGGTCTCGGTCGCGGCGCCGGTACACGGATCTGTTTCACCGGCACAGTAACCGTTTCGCCAACGCGCGGAGCACGATGGCTATGGCGGGCATGTAGTTTCCTTGCGGCGAATCCCGAACTTTCGCACTTGATCAGGATTTTTTGGAAGTTCAAAATTGCGGCCACCGTCGGGGCTTCTCAACCGATGGTCACGCGTGAACAACTTGTCGATTTGGCAATCATGTTGCAAACAAGTTTCAAATCGATGACTACGGTTGAAGGGGCTCGGTTTCCGAATGAGATCCGAAAGGGGGGCAAGATGAGTCCAAAGGTTTTCCGTGCTCGCCTCATCGCTGCTTGGTGGGAGTCGACGCGTTCGCTGCTGTCGCTCGCCATTGACCGGCGAATGACCATAGGTTTGGCCGGGGAATTGGTGGATTGCGCGGAGGAATACCGTGAGGCTTTGATTCTCTTCCGGGAGGATGTCGCTGTAAACCGCTTCGGATCGAGATGGCTTTTGAGGAACAGGCGTTGAGAACCGAAACCAAGGCTGCCTGGTTGCAGGAATTGCGCTGCCTTGGCTGCAGGGCCCGGCTGCACGCCGGAGACGGCAACGTTTTCTGCCCGGTATGCGGTGAGTCTTGGCCTGTAGAAGACGGAATCCCTCGCTTCATTTCCACATTTCCCTACTGGGGCGAGATTCCCCAGGAAAACATGACTGAGGTATTGAGTCAGGCCGATAAGTCGTGGCGAACTGCGCTGCTCACATCCAGCGACCCTTCAGTGAAGCGCGCGTCGGAGATGATTTTGAATCTTGATCGTGCCAACTTTTCGCTGCTGGCCGATCTGCCGCCGCAAAGCCGTGTTCTCGATCTTGGTGCAGGGATGGGCGCTATCTCTCATTCGCTCGCCATCCGTTATGGCGAAGTTGTCGCGGTCGAACCGGTCACCGAGCGCGTCAGTTTTATGAGGCGGCGATTCGAACAGGAAGGAATTCGTAACGTCCGAATCGTTCAAACCTCTTTGTGGGATCTCCCATTTCCGGACGGCAGCTTCGATCTGATCGTGATGAACGGTGTTCTGGAATGGGTGGCTACGGGCCGCCAGGGCAATCCGAGGCGGCTGCAGGAAACGGCGCTCAAGTCGGCAGCCAGGCTGCTGAAAACCGGGGGAGTGCTTTACGTTGGAATTGAAAATCGCTTTACGATAGGCTATTTTGTCGGCTGCCGGGACCCGCATTCCGGCATGCCTTGGGTAACAGTCCTGCCACGTTTTCTCGCCAACTTCTATGCCCGCCGAAAAGGTGCTGCGGACGGATACCGTAATTACCTGTATTCCCGTGCAGGGTATGAAAAGCTGCTTCGCAAATCGGGTTTCGCGGCCGTGGACTGCTATCTCGCGATTCCAAGTTATAACCACCCCAAGTTTTACGTCCCCATGGACGACCGGGCTTTCTCTTACTTCTTGCGAACGTTTTCCGCTAATGCCACGGGCCTGCGGCAAGTCATCCGCAGGTTGATGCTGCGCCTCGGATTGGCCAAGCATTTGGAACACTCCTTCGCATTATTGGCAACCAAATGATTGGCGAGTGGGAAGCAGTTCTTTCGGCAAATGCCCGGCAGTGGGACCTCCCCTCGAAAGGCCGGTGGACGTTTCTCGTTCATAACAACTACCAGCCGAATTACAGTGGAGTGAATATTTTTTGGTTTCACAATGAATCACGCGACCCACTGGTGGTCACCAAGATCTTCCCGGAATCATCTCTGGCAAATCAGGAGTTTCGAAACCTGATCGATGCCCACAGTTGCGCGCCGCACGGCGTTCCGAAGCCATACGGACTCTTCGAGCACCGTCGATTATGGGCGTTATGGATGTCGGGTTTCTCCGGCTCGCCTCTGACATCCGAGCTGGTTTCAGATGCGCTGATCGATGGCTTATGCGATACTCTGGTCACGATTCAGAAGGGAGCTGCGGCGCGGCGCGGCGCCACTCCCAACCGGTACCGGGAATCCATCCAGGCACCATTGGAATTCGCCTTTGAGCGATCCAATGCGATTGCAGAGGGCTGCCGCCGCACGGTGGCAGCCTACGCGAACGGCACGCTCGACCGGATTCTGACGCTTCCTCAGCACGGCGACCTTTATCGCGGAAATCTCATTATCGATGAGAACAAAAAATGGGGTATCGTGGACTGGGAGTTGTTCGGTAATGTCGACTTGCCGTTTTACGACGTCGTGCGATTCCTGTTTTCGCTCGAAACCACATGGGCTCCGGATCGATGGGACCTTGCCGTTCAGCGATATGCCCGGCGCCTGATCGCACGTTACACGGACGCTTTTCGGTTCCCGCGGCAGGAATTCGCGTCGTTGCTGCCGCTGCTGCTGGCCAACTGGCATTACAGGCAGCCGCTTCCTGATGGTAAAGCTTTCGCGTTGAGAGCGCTGGAAGACTATTTTACTCGGCCCGGTGAGTGGGAGCGAACTCTCTTGGCCTAAGGGTAAGGGATAAAAGCTCTTTGAGAACAGCCGATCGAATCGCTCCCGGAGCCTGTTCACTGGTGTAATTACCGTTTGGGATAGAAGTCGGATCGTAGAGGACCACGGCTCGCTCCCGAAGCTCTTGTTCGGCCGATTCCTGTTCGACGCGGTCGGGCGAGCAACGGGTCCCTTACGGAATATACTTCAGATTCATCGGTTGCCCAACGCGAACTTTCTCTGTGAAACGCGTCAGGCGAAGCGAGAGCGGCGACAGTGTCAGCGCGGGCCTGAGAGATAATTGACCGGGGCTGTCCTTCAGACGCCACTTGCCGGCGCCCCATTCAGGAGGTGGTGACCTGAGCGCGGCATTCGCAGGAACACCTGCCGACATCCGCATGAAATGATCTCGGCGCTGGGCGCGACGCCTGTAAAAGCGGCGTCATCGTTGCCATCGCGCGCGAACTGGAGATTGCGCGGGGCGGACGGCTGCAGATATCTTCATTCAATGAGGGCGATCCGGCTGAAACCAACTATTCGGACCGCGCGCCAAACGTTCCGTGCGCGGCAAGCAGAACACAGGCATCCGCCGGGACGATTCTCAACAGAACTGCGGATCCCGCCACTCTCGCGTAGTGCCCGACCCTGTCGATTACAGTTTCAAGAACTTCGATTCATTGATCGAAGCACATTTGCCGCGCCTGCCGCTTCGCTTGTGCATCTGTAACCAATCAGACACAAGGTGTTTGAATTGCACGCATATGAAAACATGAAACAGAACGCCATCATCCTGACTTCCGGGCTCACAGGGAGTTCCGTGCTGACAGGTTTCATTGCCCGAGACGGCTACTGGACGGGCGTCTCGACTCACACGAATCTCGGCGAGTACGATACCTACGAAAACACGCGCCTTATCGAACTGAATCGGTCGTTGTTTGCCGCGGCCGGATATACGGGCAACTACATGACCGAATTTACCCCTGCGGTTCTCCGGGGAATTGAGTCGCTTTACGGGACAATCGACGAAACTCCGTTTCGTCAATTTTTGGCCGAATGCAACGAGCACTCCCCATGGGTCTGGAAGGACCCCAGGCTGTGGCTGACAATTCGGTTCTGGAAGAACCTTCTGACGCCTGATCAATGCCGCTTCATTCTGTTGAGCCGCTCTTTGTGGCAGTGTTGGATCTCAGCTCTCCTGCGGAGGCAGATCCGCAATTACGCTGATCTGACGTCATACGAGCGCAGCGTTCTGCAGACAAACCGCGATTTTGTGCGGGAATTCGGCGCGTCTGCCCTGGAGATCCGTTACGACGAGTTAATCGCCCAGCCGGAGCGCGTGATCCCCGAAATCAATGGCTTTTTGGGCAGCGAGCTGAGCGTAAAGCATCTGCAATCCATATATCACAAACCGCTCTACACCGCCCCGAAGGCTTCGCTGTCCAATACCGCGAAAGCACTGCTGATCTACGGGAAAAATTATTCGCAGCGCACCGAGATGCTGCGCTCCAAGGCTGCTGCCGGCAAGAGCGCCTGAATCATCGTTGAAAATGAAGATTGGCTGGCGCGTCCCGCTTCCCGCCCCGGCTTGCCGCCCGCTTAACTGGGGCGCGAGACCAGACAAAACGGCGAATCTGAACGCCGCCGCGCGGCCAGCCTTCTGGCTGTGCAATCGAAGGCCGGACGACTTCCGTGTGCTGCGCCGGACCGCGATGGACCGCAGTTCGCCCGGATTGCGGTCCATCTGGCTTTCCCAATCTTTCAGACGATCGTAGCTTGCAGACGAGCGTCTCTTTCAGGCAATCGCAGCTTGGAAAATTTCAGGCTCAAAGACCTTCAGATAGCAACGACCTGTTGAAATGCCCGGGCGTTCATCTGCACCAATTCACCGTTCAATTGGAGAGACCGCTGGCACGCCTGCAATACCTCCAGGACGCGCACTCCCTCTTCGGCCGGTGTTCGGGGATTTTGACGGGTTCTGACGCAATCCGCAAAATGTTGACACTCGATGCGCAAGGGCTCCTCGGAGCCGTATGACAGCTCAGTCGGCTGGCTCTGCGCGGCTTCGAAATAATCGCCGTTCCGTGCGATCCGATTATCGTAAAGCAGCAGCTTCGCTGTGGGACGCGTCTCCTCAAACACAACCATCTTTTTACTTCCTATGACCACCAGGCGCTGCTCCTTGTAGGGGTGCAGCCAGCTTACGAAAATATGGGCTCGCGTGCCGTGATTAAACAAAAGATCTGAAACCGTCACGTCGGCGATGTTGGGCTGCAGATATGCGCCTCCCGTGGCGGATACCTGCACGGGAGAATGCCCCACGAGGCGAAGAATCACGGAAATATCGTGCGGGGCAAAACTCCACAGCGCATTTTCCTCGCTGCGGATTTTACCCATGCTCAGGCGATTCGAATAGATGTACTCCAGGCGACCCAGTTCGCCCGATCCCAGTAATTGTTGAATGGCCTCGATTGCCGGATGATAGAGCAACAGATGGCCAACCATCACCAGCCGGCGCGTCGCCAGGGATGCATCGAGTACGTCCTGCCCCGACTCCGGGGTCAACGCCATCGGCTTCTCGACGAAGACATCCTTACCCGCGCGAAGCGCCGCAATGGCCATCGGCGCATGCTGCTCCGCCGGTGTCGCCAGCGCGACCGCCTCGACCTCGGAATCGCGGAGTAACTCCTCATAGCTCCGGTAGGTCCTGGCGGAGGGGTATTGCCGTCCGAACGATTCCATGCGGTCCGGAGCCTGGTCGAAGTACCCGTGCAGGCATCCGATCTGGTGAAAATTCCGCAACAGATTCTTTCCCCAATGACCGCACCCGACCACACAAATGCGAACTTCCGATTGATTGTTCATCAGATATCTATCCACAGCCTCAGCTTACAAAGCTGGTGGCATTTTCGGGGCCAATCGGAACCCGATGAAGCGATTCAGCTCTCGACTACGGACCGCCGCGAATCGAGTCGAAGCCATCGAGCATTGAGCAGGACGGGCAAAAAATCCGGAATTATTCCCGAATGTTTGGGTTAGAGCCATTCCGCTTTGCATTGTGCGTCAGGAGTACCAGTGGGTGACGCAATTCCCTAGGTTACGAGTGTGTCCTCACTACAGGCCTCACCTGCTTTCCCCTAGTGTGCCGTCCCGGTTAATTCTTTACAACGGCGAACTTTGTCGAGAATAACGTCGGCGGATGCTTTCAGATAAAGGCCTTGGGCGTTTCGTTCCAGCTTGCGAGCCACGCGTAGATGGCGCGTTCGAGTTCCTCCACGGAATGGAAGGCGCCGCGCCGAATCATCTTGTCCGTGATGAGGCCGAACCAGCGTTCC